>JAOZSG010000402.1 GCA_029939785.1 Fidelibacterota bacterium
TTCAAAGAGACCAATCAATGAATAAACATTTTTCCTTCATCCCTGTGGAAATTCCGTGTTGGATATTGGATATTTAGAATATATTTGGGTAAGGTTCAAGACATAGGTGACATTATTAATTGATTTCAGCCACTCAAAAACCTAGTACCTTTAAGTACGATACTATTCTATCAAAACTAAAACAATTGTTAACCCAAATACAAAGTTCTAAATTAAGATTCTCCTCTATAAATTAATTCTAAAATATCAGTTTTAATCATTCTGCCAAAAAAAAATTTTATCGTATTCTCTACCAATTTAAAAAAATATACTAAAAAGAAAAATTCAGAATAAAACAAATTGTATTCTTCTGTATTCTTTTGTAGTTTTATGTGTGCCAAAGCAATCTTAAAAAAGGAGAGTAAATTGTCAAAAATAGTAACACTAAGGTTAGACGAAAAGGTTTATGAATTATTTCATGGTATGGCCAACAGTGATAATAGACCACTTTCAAATTTTATAACAACGGCGGCTCTGCGTTATATTGAAGAAAATGAATATGTTAATGAATATGAAATGAATGAAATAAAAAATAACAAAGAATTAAACAAAAGCATTAAAAAAGGTCTTCAGGATGTAAAAAATGAAAGTGGACATTTTGTCTGATTTTAGAATATTTGAAACAAATGAATTTATAAAACAATTAGAAAAACTATCCTCTACAGATAGAAAATTTATCTCCGAGAAACTATCTAATTATATATATCCTCAACTTAAACAAGGACTTTTTTGGGGAATTAACATAAAAAAACTTCATGGATATAATCCTAATATCTGGCGATATAGAATTGGTAGATATAGATTGTTCTATATAATAAATAAACATGAAAAAATCATATCAATCCTGACTATAGATGCCAGAAAAGATATTTATAAAAAGTAAATTGTTTTTATCCGAGTATCACTTCAAACGGTCGAAAACCATGTATTGTTGAGTGAGAACGATGTTTTATAAATCGGACATTTATTTTCAGACAACATAATTGCTTGCTACAGTTTTAATAATTCTGCCAAAAAAAGTTTTACGGTATTCTCCACCAACTCAAAAAAGAAATCGTCGCAAGTTTATAATATTATTAGTAAAACCGTAAAGGAAGTAGTTGTAGTACCCTGGACAGGAATCGAACCTGTAACCCCCTGCTTAGAAGGCAGGTGCTCTATCCAATTGAGCTACCAGGGCACAATAGAATTTTTTTAATTCTTTATATTTATATTTTTCAGTAGGAAGTAAAAAAGGCGAGTTGATATATAATGAATTAAAATAAACAAAATGTCGGGGCGGCAGGATTCGAACCTGCGACCCCCTGGTCCCAAACCAGGTGCGCTAACCGGACTGCGCTACGCCCCGTACTTTGTATTATCTTCAAATAGCCGCCAAAATTATATCAAATGGATGGACAAAGTCAAGATTAAAATTATTTTTTTATTTTTTATTTTTATATTCATAAATAATTGTTCAGTTTATGGTTAATATTACAATTAAGATAAATACAAATTAACAAATAGGAATCTCCTTATGAAAAAAATAATTTATCCAGCTTTTGTATTATTATTAATGTTCACTATTCAAGATTGTGGGGATATGGGCACAAAGTCCAAAAAGGACAAATATTCCGGAGTTATTGAGGGTGTGGATTTTGAAGAGTTATTCAAAAAACCAACACAAAATGAAATAGATAAAATATATGAAGAATGGAATAGCCGGGAATATAATGTAGTAAATCCTGTTGAGGAAGACAGTTTCCTTGTTCTAATAGGAACAAATTTATTTACATTAAGAATAATATCTCATGAAATTTCTCCCGGAGTCAAGCATTTTGGTGGGATTATTATTCCAATCGATACAACAGACAGAATTTATCCTCTCTTAGTTTATAATCATGGTGGCGAAACAGGTGTTGATATTTCAGAGTTATTAACATTAATTTCCATCAATGTGAGTTTGAAAGGCCTTAGTAGTCAATCAATTATGATCATACCCTCATTTCGATCAGAGTCTTTATCATTTCATGATGGGGTTAATGAGAATATCTATTTATCAGGTGGTACTCCTAGTCCATGGGATCTTGATGTTGATGACAGTATAAATTTATTAAACACTGTAATCCAGACAACACCTGAAGCAGATGAAACAAAAATTGTAACATTAGGAATTAGTAGAGGTGGAGCGGTCAGCATGCTAATGTCTGCACGAGATGATCGGATTAAAAAAACTGCTGAATTTTTTGGACCTACAGATTTTTATGATGAATGGATTAAAGAAATCATGGCAAATACTTTAGAAGGTATTGATGTTGATCTGCCAGGTATAGATTATTTAGATGAATATTTATTACAGCCCTTGAAAAATAATCAGGTAAACATTGAATTTGTCAGACATGAATTATTAAAAAGGTCACCGATATATTTTTTACCTAATATTGTACCATTACAAATTCATCATGGTGAAATGGATTATACTGTCCCTGTTTCGCAAGCAAATTTAATCATTGAAATGGCTGAACAACTGGAATTGTCTCATGATCAGTTTCAATCATATATTTATCAATATAGTGGTCATGATCAGACAACTTTAATGTCAGGTATGGACAATGTTTTTATTTTTCTCGCATCTGTTTTTATTTTTGATTAATATTATTTAGTATCATCCGGTAGTCTGACTTTGTCATCATTTTTTGTCCAATTGCTATTTTTTTTCGCATTATTAACAATAGAGCCGCACCTAAAGGTGCTTTAATACATTAGATAATCAAT
>JAOZSG010000403.1:0-2596 GCA_029939785.1 Fidelibacterota bacterium
CTTTCTAAATTTTCTAAATCTCCTATTGCTGTTTCTAAAGTAATCCAATCATCATCTTTCGTAACATTATTTGGAAACTCAAAAATGGGAAGAATATCTTTTCTTGTTCCAATAATTAATACTCGCTCTCTTTTTTGAGGAACTTCAAAGTTTGCTGTTAGTGAAAGTTTATATGTAATGTTATAACCTAGCCCTTCGAAATCTTTAACAATTTGTTTTATTGCATTGCCATTATTCATCGTTAATAAACCCTTGACATTTTCAGCTAAAAATAGTTTTGGCTTTGCTTTTTCTATTACTTTTGACATCGCTTGATATAGTGTTCCTCGCTTACTATCAAAACCTCTTCTTTTTCCTGCATGACTAAAATCTTGACATGGAAACCCACCTAATACAATATCTGCTTCCAAGGGAATGGGTTCATCAAATAAATTTATATATTTATTTTCAAGCAAATCTCTAATGTCTGCACAAACAATATTATGAGAAAAATTATTTCTATAAGTTTGACAAGCATTTTTATCTATATCATTTGACCAAATTATATCAAAATTTGTTTTTGAATATTTCTTATTAAGAAACTCAAAGCCACCTTGAAATCCTAAATCAAGTCCGCCACATCCAGCAAATAGGGATAAAACTTTAAATGGTTTCATTGCATACTACTCCTCAATAATGTTTTTAATAAATGTTCTCATTGTGCAAATAGATTCTTGTAATTGTTCATTTGTAAATTTTGAATTTTTTGTATTTTCTGGATGGTGAATTTGATGACGTATATATTCACTTTGTATTATTTGAATTTCAGATGTCTTGCTTCTAAACTCCTTTTTATAAAGAATCGTTGTTTTCCCTTTTTTATAGTCATTTAGCAACTGTTCACTTTCAATATAACCATATAGTTCATTGTGATATTCTTCATTAGACTCGTCAAAAGCTAAGTAATTAACTTCATTTAAAGATGGATAGGGCAAATCAGCTTGTTCAATATTTATTATTTCTATACCATCATTCTCCTTAATTAGTTTTAGATGTTCAAATTCTAATAGTTTTACAATTGATGGACTGTGTGTTGTTAATATTATTTGAGTGTTGTCTGTTTTTGATAATTCAATAAAGGCTTCAATCAATTTTCTTTGATGACTTGGATGTTGTGATGTTTCAGGCTCTTCGATGGCATAAATAATATCTGGAACATGTTTTTCTTGTTGTCTTCGTTCTGCTTCTGCTCTAAAAAAGTTCAAAAGAATTAGTCTTTTAATACCACTTCCCCTTTTGTTGATTGGAATATCCTCATCACCTGTTATTGAAACGCTTTTGAAAACATCGACCCATTTCAGGCTTTCGGCAGTTGGAATCACAGGTGTTAAACTATTAGCTATTTCGGGATTCATTTCCTTAAGTTTTTCCAGTGTTTTTCCTGCGACTTCTTTTAATTTGGTTTCGACTTCGACAGCAACTCTATTTAAAGTGGTTCTCAATTCTTCATCTTTTAAGATTTCTTGGACAGCAAATTTCATAGGGTTTTGAATTTCACTATCTCCATCACTGTTTTTTCTATCTGATTGAAAAAGGGAATAAATAGGCATGTAATTTTTTAATTGCTCCCAAGTATTTTTAGCATCTTCTTTTGCTAATTCGATTTCTATCTCATTTAATTGCAGATCGTCAGAATAATGATCCCATATAGCTTTTCTTATTGCAGCATTCTTAGTTTTATCTTCGCACTCAATATTATCTGCAAGTAGTTTTTTTAACTCAGCATTCTTTTTCAATAGTAGGTTTGAACAATCTGAATTAGTTGGATGATTCGCTTTTATAAAGACTTTCTCTTTTCCTGCATTAGGATATTTTTTAACTATTTCAAGACTCCCATCACTTTGTAGTAAATATTCTTCCGCCAAAGATGTGGGATTTGTGCTATCAATAGTCAATGATTCAGGTAAATCTTCAAAGACAATAGTAATTTTTATTTCTGTATTGCCTTCGTCTTTTGCCTTTTTATTTACATCATCTTTGTCAATTTTAATTACACCTTTATTTTCATTAAAGAAAATGTCTAATGCCTCTAAAATTGTTGATTTACCAATGTCATTTTTACCTACAAACACATTTAAATCATTTAAATCTACGGTAACTTCCTCTTTGTAGCACCTGAAATTTGCTAATCTGACTTTTCTGATTTTCATACTTTATTTCCTTATAGTGATTTCATAATGAATTTTTCGACCATACTTTTTATTGAGACACATAACACTAAACTCATGGGCGCCGGCAGTTTGGCGTCCCATGTAGTGACTTGTTAAAATTATATTTTTATTTTCACTAGAAGATTAGAAGGGAAAGAAGTTTTTTTTATTTTTCTTCCGTTCTTCTTTTCTTCCAGTTTAACATGTTCTTATTTGCGGATTCCGCAAATTGTTTTTTATTTGATTATTGGATATTGGGTTTGGATATTGGATATTCGTTTTTTGCTTTTAACAATTATTATGCAACCTATTGTAATTTATGGAAAATTAGGTTTTATTGCATAATTTGTAATTTTTGCCAAAATTTGATTTAGTTGTATGTAATGGGAGTGGATTGGCTTTGAACA
>JAOZSG010000403.1:2606-2788 GCA_029939785.1 Fidelibacterota bacterium
TATTGGATATTGGGTTTGGATATTGGATATTCGTTTTTTGCTTTTAACACAAAAGTCACTTGCCATTTTTTCGCGACAGCGAAAAATGGTCAATGTGTACTGATTTTGTTATGATTTTAATATTTTTTAGGGAAATGTTCTTTTCCTGCTAACCATAAATAAATATCTATTTCTCGTAAAGA
>JAOZSG010000404.1 GCA_029939785.1 Fidelibacterota bacterium
TACACCCTAACATCTCTAAGTAACTAATTTAGAAGAAAACCGGCAGCATAATTATGAGACAGAATGATAATGAATTATATAAGACAACTTATACTCGTTCCCAAAGCCCTCTTTGGGAACGCCATTGACAACCTAACTATCTATTGTCAAGAGGTTACCAAACAGGGGTTTGGTAACCAGTATACAAAAATTATTCTGCTATTAATCATTCTGGTAAAAAGCAAATTTAGTGCAATGTAAATCCCAATATATAAGCAAGTTACTCAGAAGAGTTTAGTTTAAAATATCAGGACTATTAAGAACTGTTAATTAAAAAAAAACTGTTCTTGCTTTCCAAATGTCTTCACTTTAATTTTGTAACTAAATTTTATATTAATACTTAATGAGAGGGGGACATGATGAAAAGAATTATTACCGGTTTTATTATTACATTATTATTCACTACTACAACTTATGCATGCACAAATTTTTTAATTACCAAAGGAGCTTCTGTTGATGGATCTACAATGATAACCTATGCAGCCGATGCTCATGTACTTTATGGAGAATTGTATTATACACCTGCTGCTGATTATTTACCTAATACTATGTTGGATATATATGAATGGGATACAGGAAAGTTTCTTGGTCAGATAAAACAGGTTCCTCACACTTATTCTGTTGTAGGAAATATAAATGAACATCAGGTTGCTATCGGTGAAACAACCTGGGGAGGTAGAAAAGAACTTCGTGATCCCAAAGCCATCATGGATTATGGTAGTTTGATGTATATTACATTACAACGTGCAAAAACAGCGAGAGAAGCAATTAAAATCATGGGTGATTTGGTCGAAGAATACGGATATTACAGTTCTGGAGAATCCTTTTCCATTTCTGACAAAAATGAAGTCTGGATAATGGAAATGATACCTAAAGGTCCTGAAAAAAAAGGTGCAGTCTGGGTAGCCAGAAAAGTTCCTGATGGTTATATTTCCGGTCATGCAAATCAGGCTCGTATCAGACAGTTTCCATTAAAAGACAAAAAAAATAATACAATATACGAAAAAGATGTTATAAAACTGGCTCGTGAAAAAGGATATTTTAAAGGAAAAGATAAAGATTTTAGTTTTGCAGATGCTTATGCTCCTTTGGACTATGGAGCACTAAGATTTTGTGAAGCAAGGGTTTACGCAATGTTTAACAGAGCAGCACCTTCATTGAAATTATCTATGGATTATGTAAAAGGAATTACTCCTGATAAGCCTATGCCTTTATGGATTAAACCCGATAATAAATTATCTGTACACGATGTAATGGAATTAATGCGTGATCATTTTGAAGGTACTGATTTTGATATGACAAAAGATATTGGAGCAGGTGCTTATAATCTTCCATATAGATGGCGTCCACTAACATGGGAAGTTGACAGTGTTGAGTATTGTAACGAACGAGCAACATCAACTCAACAAACGGGTTTCTCCTTTGTCACTCAATCACGCTCAGGAATGCCTGATCCTATAGGTGGAATACTTTGGTTTAGTGTTGATGATACTTATAGTACAGTTTATGTACCGATGTATTGTGGTATAAACAAAGTTCCTCATAGTTATGCGGTTGGAACCGGTGATTTTCAACATTTTACCTGGGAATCCGCATTCTGGGTTTTTAACTTTGTTTCAAACTATGCATATAGCAGATATTCAGAAATGATTGTTGATATTCAGAAACTACAACGTGAATTAGAAGGACGCTTCTTTGCAGATCAGGATAAAATTGAAAAAGTTGCTGTAAAATTATATAATGATTCTCCGGGATTAGCAATTGATTATTTGACAAAATATTCTTGTGATCTTGGTAATTCAACAGTTAAACGTTGGAAAACACTTGGTGAATTTTTGATCTACAAATATCTTGATGGAAATTTAAAAGATGAACTCGGCAATGTAAAGCATCCGGGTTATCCAAAATCATGGTACAGGAAAATAACAAATGAAACAGGCAATCATTTCAAAATGGTCCCACTTGAGGGTGAAAAGAGTCATTGATTGTCATTAATTAAAGAGCAGGTTATAAGGACGTTTTAGATAATTAGATAATTCATTTATTCCGATATATCGTGCTTTTCTAAATGATTCAAAACCATTGAAAAATACCACAATTGTCGGTGCTGTAAATACAGAAAATTGTGCAGCTATATCCGGAAACTCTTCTGAATTAATATCTGCAAATTCAATTAATGGAAAATCTGATTCAAGTAGTTTAAGAATTTTAGGTTTTAATACTTTACATACATTACATGCAGGTGTGGTGAAATATGCTATTAAAGCATCTCTTTCAGTAATTAGAGTTTTGAATTGTTGGATGTTATTTATTTTTATCATTCTATATTCTCATAATAACACAGGCTGGATTTTATTATATTCAACTTTATGATTTTGAAAGGTTTCCCACATATCTATATTGTTTTGTAGATTAATCCAAAATTCTAGCGTTGTATTAAAATATATAGCAAGTCTAAAGGCAGTATCAGTTGTCACTTTACGTTTACATAAGGTGATTTCATTAATTCTTACTCTGGTTATACCGAGAATATTTGCTAACTGTTGTTGAGTTATTTTTAGTGGTTCAAGAAATTCATATTGAAGAATTTCACCTGGATGTAAAGGACGTCTATTTTTTTGTATCATAAAATAAACGTAATGCATAACGATGTTTATTACAAATAAATTTTTTAATCAATTAAATATGATAGTTGATTTTCTTGTTTCAATTGCAGATTCCGGAAGTATTTTACCAATTACT
>JAOZSG010000100.1:0-808 GCA_029939785.1 Fidelibacterota bacterium
TCGAATATATTCTTTCATTATATCAGATATAAATGTTTTTGCAGATTCAAGATTATGGAAATAATCAGGGAATTTTTTCCATAATTCATTATTATTGTTTTCCGAGGAATTGGTTAAATCAATATTATTTAAAACATGCTGAACTATTACACCTTTTTTATTTAGCCTGGAAGAGGTTGATATTTTCATTGATTGTAATTTTTCCATTGATAAAAAATTTCCACGGAATGTATTTTGCTCCTGATATTCATTCTTATGTTTCATATCCCATTTATAGTTTATCTGACCGGAAGATTTAGATTCTATAATATGTAATGATATATTTATTTGTTCATTTTCAACTACTTTTATTGGTTCCATAAACGGGAAAAACATTTGTCCCCATGTATTATTGGGGTTGGTAGGAGAATTTGAAAAAAACTGATTTGGAGTAAACCAGCAATCCCACCATACAGCAAGTCCATGTATTATTCCGGTGTTCTGTATTTTTAATTCTGTATTTATAGCACAAGGAAAACCTGAATCCTTAGCAAGATCAATGTCTTTGATGACTGTCTCTTCTGTTAATGGTATAAATTTATGTGATTCTGCATAGTGTGGACGATTTATTACAAGTTCTGTTGTATGTTTCCAATCAATTCCAAACAGGATATCTTTTTTATCAGCCCATAGATTTATTTCTTTATAAAGTGTCGGAGCTGAAACCGGTGCTATTTTTAATATGATATTGTTTGGGATAAATTGACCGTTTTTTTTAAGGAATCGTTTCCTGGCATCTACAATTGTTTTTTCTAAACCATCATATAAA
>JAOZSG010000100.1:818-10478 GCA_029939785.1 Fidelibacterota bacterium
TCATATAAAAATGCCGGACCGTAATCTTCCATTATGATATAATCAACTTTTTCAGGTAGTGATAGATTTGTAGATTTATCATGATAAAATTGAATTTTTTCTTCAAGGTTGTTTTGCTGAGCTATTTCTTTTCCAACATAATAAATATCATCCATTTCAATTGCATATACTGATTTTGCTCCTGCTTTAGCAGCGAAAAATGAGTATGTTCCAAGTGCTGATCCAATTTCTGCAATTTTTGTTTCAGGATTGACTAAAGTTTCAATAGCTTTTTGAAAAGCTTCAATACGAATTTTATCATCAAGTAATCCCCGGAAATTTAATATCATTTGTATCCCTGTTGTTTTTTATTGGATAAAATTTAAAAAAAATATTTGTGTTTTATACTTAAATAAAAAAAACGTTCCTTTTTGTATAATAAAAGGAACGTTTAATCTACAAATATAAATGAATTATTTTGTCAGGTTTTGAATAAATTCTACACCTTTCAAAATTGCCCGTTTATTAATATTAATTAATTTCTGTTTTTTTATTACTTCACCAATTGAATCTAATACAACATCTTTGGACATAATACCGAGTTTTTCAATAATTGCCCCGACAATTACCATATTAGCAACTTTTGTAGTTCCTAAATCATCAGCAATCTTAGTTGCAGGAATAGCAATAATATTTATGTCCTTGCGTTGAGGTTCGATATCTATTAACGAACTGTCATAAAAAATATAACCATTTTCAGCAACTGAATCTTCGAACTTGTCAATAGAAGGACGGTTCATTGCAACTAATACTGTAGGTCTATCCACAACAGGTGATCCAATATTTTTACTGGAAAGTTGTACGCTACAGTTTGCTGTTCCGCCACGCATTTCCGGTCCATAAGAAGGAATCCAACTTACCTGAAAATCATGCCGCATACCCATTTCAGATAAAACTATTCCAAGACTTAATACTCCCTGACCGCCAAAGCCGGCAATTTTAAACTGTTCATGAAATTGTTTATTTGTAAATTCGGCAATTCTATTTTTATCAATATTGGTTTCTTCAATATTCAAAACTTTAGGTAAGTCTTTATAATTTACAGGTGTTTTTGATTTGTCTGGAGATACAAATTTTGCTGAGATATCTTTATAAACACCTAATGGATAATTTTCTTGAAGTACTTCTCTTACCCAATTTTGAGAATCAATAGGTGTTTTTTTTAAATTGGAAGGACAGGATGCTAAAACTTCTATAAATGAAAAACCATTTTGTTCTATTTGAATTTGTATTGCTTTTCTTACAGACTTTCTTGCTTTACGAATTGACTTAACATCTCCAAGCATTACTCTTTCAACATATACAGGTGCTTTCAATGTTGAAATAATTTCACTCATTTTGATTGGATAACCTTCATTTGCTACTGTTCTCCCTTTAGGAGTTGTCATTGTTTGTTGCCCAATCAAAGTTGTCGGGGCCATTTGCCCACCAGTCATTCCATAAGTTGCATTGTTTACGAAAAAGACAGTTATTCCTTCTCCTCTGTTTGCAGCATTAAGTATTTCTGCACCACCGATAGCTGCCAAATCACCATCTCCCTGATAATCAATAACTATACTTTCAGGATTTGCACGTTTTAATGCCGTAGCTACAGCCGGAGCTCTGCCATGAGCTGCCTGAATATTGCCAACATCAAAATAATAATATGCAAAAACACTACATCCGACGGGACTAACAAACATTGTTCTATCCTGAACTCCAAAATCTTCCAATGCTTCTGCTACCAGTTTGTGAAGAATTCCATGTCCACAGCCGGGACAATATGTTGTAGTCATTTTATCTAAACCCGGTTTTCTATCAAAATTATCATAAAAAACTTCTGATTTTCTTAATATATCTTTAGCCATGGTTATTACCTCATTATCTTTATTACTTTAGCATGAATTTCTTTAATTGTATGAACATTTCCGCCATATCTGGATAATAAATGGACAGGTTTTTTACCTTCGACACTTAATCTCACATCATCATTCATTTGTCCGTTACTCATTTCTACAGTAAGAAAATTAGATGCTTTATCACACAACTGACTAATTCTTTCATGTGGAAATGGAAATAATGTAATTGGTCTGAACATTCCTGCTTTTATACCTTCTGCTCTTAAATTATCTATTGCAGATTGTACAACACGAGAGGCAATGCCATAGCATACCAATATTATTTCAGCATCATCCGTTCTGTATTCTTCATATCTTACTTCTTGTTCTTCAATAATTGCATATTTTTTTTGAAGTTTAATATTATGTCTTTCTAAATCATCAAAATCAAGTTCAATTGAAGATATGACATTTTTTCTTGTTTCCTTTGTTCCTTTAATAGCCCATGGTTTTGCCGGAAATACTTTGACAGGTTCCGGGAAATTTACAGGTTCCATCATTTGTCCGATAAATCCATCTGCAGCAATTATTACAGGAGTTCTATATTTATCAGCCAGATCAAAGGCCATTAAGCCAAAATCACACATTTCCTGAACTGAGTTTGGAGCTAGTACAATAGTTTTGTAGCAACCATGTCCGCCACCTTTTACTAATTGATTGTAATCACTTTGTTCGGGGCCAATATTTCCTAAACCCGGACCACCACGTGTAATACTTACAATTACACAAGGTAATTCCGCTCCTGCACAATAAGATATTCCTTCAGTTTTCAAACTTATTCCAGGTCCTGAAGAAGCTGTCATTACGCGTTGTCCGGCACCGGCAGCACCGTAAACCATATTAATTGCTGCAACTTCACTTTCAGCCTGTACAAATGTACCACCGGCCAATGGAAGATATTTGGCAGCAGCATGAGCAATTTCACTTGCAGGAGTAATTGGATATCCATAATAAGCAGTACAGCCAGCCAAAATAGCACCTTTAACTACTGCTTCATTTCCTTTTAAAAATTGTTTTCCCATAAACTCACCTTTTATTCTACTTTAGAAAGTTTTATTGATTCTAAACAATTACTACAAAATAACTCATCCGGATGAGTTTCTCTTTTATATACTTTATAATCATTATCGCAATTTGGACAATATCCGGTTTCTGTCATTAAATGCCATTTTTTAAAAACTGTGATCGCCCCCGGTTCGGGACATGAAAAAAAACAGGATCCACATCCAGTACAACCTTCGCCTTCATAAACAGAAGGATGATAACCATGAGAATTAAAAGATTTGGAAAGACTTAAAAGATCCAGTGGGCATGCAAGTGTACATAATCCACAGCCTTTACATTCTTCCCATCTTATAGAAACATGGGCCTTATTTTTAGTATTGTTCATATTAATCTCCATTTAATTATAGATTTTTCACTTCTTTAAATGCTTTTTGAAATCCCGGTATTGAATTTTTAATTATGTTTTGTGGAACACAAAATGAAATTCGGAAATGACCTTTCTTATGAAATCCACTTCCGGGAGTTACTAATACCATATATTTTTGTAATATTTGTATGAATTTTATATCATCTTCAATCGGACTTTTGGGAAACATATAAAAAGTTCCTTCAGGTTTTACTATTTCATATCCGATATCAGTTAATGCTTTATATAAATAATCTCTTCTTTCTTTATATTGTTGGATATCAACACTTTCATTGATTACATGTTTTATAACTCTTTGCATTAAAGCAGGAGCATTTACAAAACCTAGAATCCTGTTGCAAAATGTTGCTGCATTAAAAATATCTATTTTATCAATAATGTTTGGACTAATACCAATATATCCGATTCTTTCCCCTGCCAGTGATAAGTCTTTGGAAAATGAGTTTAATAAAATACTATTATCATACACTCTAAATGGTGAGTAATAATAGCCATCATCAAAAATAATTTTTTTATAAGGTTCATCACAAAGTAAATATATTGGATGACCTATTTCAATACTTTTATCTTCCAGTATTTTACTAAGTTTTTCATACAGTTCAACTGGATAAACTCTTCCTGTTGGATTGTTTGGTGAGTTAATGACAACAGCTTTTGTTTTAGGTGTAATTTTTTTTTCAAGGTCATGTAGATCCGGAAGTAAGTCATCAGTAGTATTAACCATTACTTTTACGCCAGAATGATTACTAATATAGAAATCATATTCTGCAAAGTATGGAGTAAATACAATAACTTCATCATTTTTTTCGAGTAATACCTTCAATATTACATTCATACCACCGGCTGCTCCAACAGTCATAATGATATTGTTTTCTGTAAAATTCAGACCACTCTCTTTGGTTAACATATCTGCAACGACTTTCCTGGTTTCCGGGTAGCCACAATTGGGCATGTAACCATGGAGGAAAGGAGCCGATTTTTTTGCTTCATTTAGTAAAGCTTCATTAAATTTGGGTGGTGAAATGAGATCAGGATTTCCAAGAGAGAAATCAAATACTTTATCAGCACCATACTCTTTTTTCATTTTTGTACCGGTTTCAAACATTTTTCTGATCCATGATGCTCGTGTGATGCTCTCTTTTATTTCATGTGAAATTGACATAAAAATTCCTGATTTTTATTTAGTTACATCTTCGTATGCCCGACCATAAGTCGCTAGTTCTTTGAGTACAATTGTCAGCATTTTCAGAACTGTAGATAAACCAACAACAGGAATAGTCATAAGTAATGTATCAATTATTTCATTTTTTGTTGCACCTGATCTGATGGCTTTTGGAATAATTATTTTTATGGCTTCCGGAGCCGGACTGTTGACCTGAATAGCCAGCATAATCAATTGTCTGGTTTTTTCATCTAAGTTTTGACCAAGATTATTTACAAGTTTTTGATAATCAATAAAGACTTCTTTTCTATGTTCCATTAAAAAGGTCAAACCATCTTTATCAAGGTCTTCCCATTTAAAATCATCCATTTTTTTCCCTATCAAAAGTTATTTCACTTCAACTGTCCATCCGTAAGTATCTTCCACATCTCTTACCTGAATAGCTGTTAAATGTTTGTATATTTTTGTTATAGTAGGACCTGGTTCATTTCCATCAGCATAAAATTTGTAAATTTTATTATTATATCCCATTTGCCCAATTGGTGTAACAACTGCGGCTGTTCCGCATGCTCCGGCTTCTGTTATGTTGTCTAATTCATCTAAACCAATTTTTCTTTCCTGAACATTGAGTTGAAAATCTTTTTCTGCAACTTCCATCACAGATCTGCGAGTTATACTTCTTAATATTGCTTCTGATTTTGGAGTTACAAAAGAATTATCTTTCATTAGGAAAAATATATTTGCAGCACCAGCTTCCTCAAAATATTTATGCTCTTTGGCATCCAGATAGACTACTTCGTTAAAACCTTCTTCCTTGGCTTTCATTACTGGTAATAAACTTGCAGAGTAATTTCCACCCGCTTTAACATTACCAATTCCATGAGGAGCGGCTCTGTCAAAATATGTTTCTATTTTTAATTTTATTGGTTTAAATCCATCTTTAAAATAAGGTCCGACCGGTACAACGAAAACTAAAAATAAAAATTCAGGTGCAGTTTTTACACCAAGATTATGACCCGTGCCTATTAATAACGGGCGAATGTATAAAGATGCACCATGACCATAAGGAGGAACATATTCAGAATTTGCTTTGACTGTATCCATGACACCTTTCAAAAAAAGATCCATTGGCACTTCAGGCATCATCAATCTATTTGCAGATTCCTGTAATCTTTTTCCATTTTCTTCAGGGCGGAATAGTAAAATCTTTCCATCTTTTGATTGTTGTGCTTTCATACCTTCAAAACATTGCTGTCCGTAATGAATTGCAGTTGCACTTTCTTCTATAGAAATCATATTATCTTCTACGAGTTTGCCATGGTCCCATTGACCATCTTTCCATCTCGCATGAAAACGATAAGGTGTTTTTTTATAACTGAAATCAAGAGTTCCCCAGTCAATTATTTTTGGATCCATTTTATCCCCCGGTACTTTTTATTTTTGATTTTTAATTTAAACAGAGTAATTGCATAACGTGACAACATTGTCAAATCCTATGCCATTAAACATTAATAAATTCTGAAATTATTTAATATTATGAAGATGATTTGATAGGAAATATTTTTTTTATTTATTAATTGACAGTATCAATTATCTAATGATTTTTATTGTTTTTCTTAAAACTGAAAAATGATTTTTGCACATTTATTAATAATAGGAATTTTCAGTATGATATTTAAAGATTTTTTTGTTTTTCACAATTATTTTCAAGAGGTATTTACTAAAAATAAGAATTGATTGATTTTTTGGTAAAGAAGTTGCATAGAAAAGAAAATTCATTGTCATTCAATTTATAATCAACTGGGAGGTAGTATGAGAAAAAAATTATTTATACCGGGACCAACTGAATGTCGTCAGGAAGTCTTAGATGCAATGTCAACACCAATGATTGGTCATCGCACAAAGGATGCAACTGCATTACAACAAAGAGTTTCTGAAAAACTTCAGAAGGTATTTCATACAAATAATAATATTCTATTATCTACAACATCCGGCACAGGATTAATGGAAGGATCAATTCGTTCATTAACAGCAAAAAGAGCAATTGTATTTTCTGTTGGTGCTTTTGGAAATCGTTGGGCACAACTTGCAAAATCTAATAATATTCCGGTTGACCATGTAGAAGCAGAATGGGGACAGCCAACATTACCTGAAATCGTTGATGAATATTTGTCAACCGGTAAATATGATGTTTTTACTATAACTCATAATGAAACATCGACAGGTGTAATGAACCCTATAGAAGAAATTGCAAAAGTAAGTGCAAAATATCCGAATGTAATGTGGTTATTGGATGCTGTATCATCATTAGCAGGAGCAAAGATAGAAGTTGATAAACTTGGAATTGATGTTTGTATTACTTCAACACAAAAAGCATTAGGCGTGCCTCCAGGTATGGCAATATGCTCAGTTAGCCAAAAAGCATTGGATCATGCAAAAAAAGTAGAGTTTCGAGGTACTTATTTAGATTTACTTGAATTAAATAAATATGTAGAAAAAAAACCATATCAATATCCTTCCACTCCATCGGTTTCTCATATGTATGCACTTGATACCCAGTTGGATTATATATTAAATGCAGAAGGTCTTGAAAACCGATATGCACGTCATAAAGAAATGGCTGAAATTACCAGAGCATGGGCAAAAAAACATTTCAATACTTTTGCTGCTGAAGGATATGAATCTCTGACATTAACAAATGTAGATAATACAGAGAAAAATGTCTCAGTTGCTGATTTGATTAAAGCAGTTGGTGCAAGAGGTTATGCATTAGCAAATGGATATGGCAATATGAAGCAAAAAACCTTTAGAATTGCACATATGGCGGATACTTCAGTTGCTGAATTAAAAGAGTATTTGAATATTCTTGAAGAAGAAATTGCAAAACTGTAAAAAATGTTAGGGAATATTATGAAAGTATTATTAGCAGATGGATTACGTCCTAAAGCACAGGAATTGTTAAAACAAAATAATATTGATATAGTTGTTAAGTTTTACAAATTGGATGAATTAATAAGTGTAATTGCTGAATTTGATGGAATAATTGTTAGATCGGCAACTAAAGTTCCAAAGGAAGTAATTGATGCCGGAGTTGCCGGAAAACTAAAAGTTATCGGAAGAGCTGGTACTGGAATAGATAATATTGATCATAAATATGCAAGATCAATTGGTGTACCTGTATTAAATACACCGGGTGCAAATTCTGCATCTGTTTCAGAGCTTGTTTTTGCTCATTTATGGGCTTTGGCCAGATTTATTCCTGCTGCTAAAGTGACTATGGGTAATGGCGAATGGAATAAAAAAGCATATCAGGGAATTGAATTATCAGGTAAAACACTTGGTATTTGTGGTTTTGGAAAAATTGGACAAATTACTGCAAAGATAGCCTTGGATTTTGGAATGAAAGTAATCGCTTTTGATATTAATGAAGTATCTACTGATTTAGATGTAAAGATTGTTACAAAAGAAGAATTAATAAAAACTTCTGATTTTATTACACTTCATGTTCCGAAACTAGAAAAACCATTTATAGGAAAAGAAGAACTGGGAATGATGAAAGATAGTAGTTTTCTTGTTAATTGTGCACGAGGTGGTGTTGTTGATGAAAAAGCTTTGTTAGATGCTTTGAATAATGGTGTTATTGCCGGTGCTGGAATAGATGCCTGGGAAAATGAGCCAAAATTTAATCCTGAATTAGCAGCCCATCCAAAAGTTTCTGCAACTCCTCATATTGGAGCGAGTACAGAAGAAGCCCAGGACAGAGTCGGTTTTCAGATTGCTGAAAAAATTATTGCTGAATTAAAAAAATAGAATAAGGAAAAGTATTTTATGATTAAAATAAAAGGATTTAAAGGTGTACGACCGAAAAAAGATCTGGCAGAAAAAATTGCATCACATCCATACGATGTTCTTAATTCAAGGGAAGCAAAAAATCTCGCCAAAGGAAACCCCTATTCTTTTTTACATGTTGTAAAATCAGAAATTGATCTCCCTGATGATACAGATCATTATAGTGAATCAGTCTATCAAAAAGCTTCAGATAACTTAAAAAAAATGATTAATGAAGGCTGGATGATTCAGGATAAACAGGATACAATTTATGTTTATCGACAAATAATGAATGGACATGAGCAGTATGGTTTGGTAGTAGATTCCAGTGTTCAGGATTATATTGATGGAAAAATTAGGATTCATGAACTGACAAGGGAAGTAAAGGAACAAGATCGTATAAATCATGTAAAATATACAAACGCCAATACAGGTCCGGTTTTCCTAACATATCCGGCAAAAGAAGAGATTGATAATCTTGTTGCAAAAATTGTGAAGGTTGCACCTGAATATGATTTTACTGCCGATGATGGAATTCAGCATACTCTATGGGTTGTATCAAAAAAAGCAGATATTGACAAGTTAATAGAATATTTCAGTAAACTTGAATGTACCTACGTTGCTGATGGACATCACAGATCCAAATCCGCTGCTATGGTTGGTGAAATGAAAAAGCAAGAAAATCCAAATCATACAGGTGATGAAGAATATAATTGGTTTTTATCTGTATTATTCCCTGATAATCAGTTAAAAATTCTTGATTATAATCGTGTTGTAAAAGATTTGAATGGTTTTAGTAAAGATGAGTTGCTGGAAAAAATAAGTAAAAAATTCGATCTAATTCAGGTATGCTGTCAGGATACTGCCAAACCTGATGAACCTCTTCATTTTGGAATGTATCTTGATCATCAATGGTATATATTGAGAGCAAAGGATGGAATTTTTGATAAGAATGATCCTGTAGAAAGTCTTGATATATCCATACTTCAAAATAATTTATTGTCTGAAATCTTAGGGATTGGTGATCCACGAAAAGATAACAGAATAGATTTTGTAGGTGGTATTCGTGGTTTAAGTGGATTGGAAAGGCGTGTTGATTCCGGAGGTATGGCTATTGCTTTTGCATTATATCCCACTTCAATAAATCAATTAATGACAATAGCAGATGCAGGAAAAATAATGCCACCAAAATCTACATGGTTTGAACCAAAACTGCGAAGTGGATTGCTTGTGCATTTACTAGACTGATGTAATAGTACAACGACCATTCCTGGTCGTTAAGGATTTTTGATAATAGAATATAAAACTCCTGACATGAGATT
>JAOZSG010000405.1 GCA_029939785.1 Fidelibacterota bacterium
AAGTTATTAGAGATTCTATCATAATATATTTTGAGTTATTTTTTTACTCAAAATATATTAATGAATTAAATTGACAGAATCAATGTTTTTTTTAAATATTTTATTTTATCCGGATGTATATAATCACAATTGATAACTTTGAAAAAAAGTAAAAATTTTAACGCCAGTCAAAAGCCTGGTTTAGCAACAAAGGACGCAGAGGACGCAAAGCCTCGCACAAATTTATTGTATTTTAAAACTATAATCTCTGCGTTGAAAAATACTTTTTGTGATTTCATCATGATTAAAAAACTGAAAAGACAACAACAAATATTATTAGTCTTATTATTCATTCTAATTTTACCTGTATTATCTGAGGCACAAACAATATTACCAAAAGTAACATTAGGTTTAGATCAAACTTCAGATCCGGCAGATTTTGTGTTAAGCATGAAATTAGTCCTTTTTTTTACAGTATTAACTTTAGCTCCGTCAATTTTAATTATGATGACTTGTTTTACACGAATAATTATAGTTTTTCATTTTCTTAGAACAGCTTTAGCGACACAAACTGTCCCATCCAATCAAATTTTAATAGGTATGACTTTATTTATGACATTTTTTATAATGAAACCGGTTATAAATGAGATTAATTCAAATGCTGTTCAACCCTATTTACAAAAAGAAATAAACCAAGCCGAAGCTATAGAAAAGATTGTTAGACCTGTTAAAAGTTTTATGTTGAAACAAACCAGACCCAAGGATCTTGGTTTATTCATTGAGTTAAGGGGTGAGGGAAGACCAGATACACCGGAAGAGTTAAGTTTGGTAACAGTTGTTCCTGCTTTTATTATAAGCGAACTTAAAACTGCATTTCAAATTGGTTTTTTACTATACCTCCCAATGCTATTAATTGATATTATTGTCGCCAGTATTTTATTGTCAATGGGAATGATGATGTTACCGCCTATGATGATTTCTATGCCAATGAAAATTTTACTCTTTGTACTTGTTGATGGATGGTATTTGATTGTTGAATCTTTAGTGGAAGGATTTGTGTAAAATGAATGTTGATTATGTAATATATATAACACGTGAAACTCTTCAGACTGCAGTTTTAATACTGACTCCTATTTTAGGAGCTGGCCTCGTTGTTGGTGTTTTAGTATCACTTTTTCAAACAGTTACGTCAATCAGAGAAATGACACTTTCGTTGATTCCCAAAATGGCAGCAGTAGCTTTTGTAATACTATTATTAACTCCCTGGTTTCTGGATGTACTACTGAGTTTTACTCAGGAAATTTTTAAACAAATTCCTTTAATGGTAAGGTAAAATATGTTTGAAATACTAGATCAGGCTCATATTATAGTACCCGGCTTTATGCTTGTATTATCTCGAATTTCCGGTATGTTTCTAACATTTCCTGTTTTTAGTTCCAAATTGATAAATAATAGAATAAAAACATCTATTATTATAATTTTTACCTTAATAATTGCTCCCTCATTTTATACAAGTTATCCCAATATTTCTTCGGTACCTGAATTATTTTTTTTAATCGTGAAAGAATTATTAACAGGATTTTCAATCGGGTTTGGTACAAGTGTAATTTTTGAATCTTTTAATATTGCAGGCAATTTTATGGGAAGACAAATGGGACTTTCTATGGCTAGAGCAATTGATCCTAATAGTGGCACACAATTACCAATAATAAGTCAAATATTACTTTTATTATTATTATTATATTTTATAATTAGCAATGGGCATTATTTATTAATAGAAACAATGTTTGAGAATTTTAAGTTAATCCCCCTTGGTTTTGCAAAATTCCCCGCATCATTAGGACGAAATATAATGAAAACCGGTTCTTCAGCTTTTACCCTGGCTATTCAATTTGCAGGTCCTACAATTATTTTCATGTTACTTGTTGAAACTGCTGTAGCTTTTAGTGTAAGAGTTATGCCTCAGATGAATGCTTTTTTTATCACACTTCCTCTTAGAATTGGTTGTGGATTATTAGCTATGATTAATTCATTAAATATTTTTCAATTAATATATTCACCTATTTATGAAAGAGTTGTTAACTATATCGGAAACACATTATTACAAATGAAAGCTGTATAAAATGGCTGAACAATCAGCACAAGATAAAACCGAAAAACCTACCGAGCGACGCTTAGAAGATGCACTTGAAAAAGGTCAGGTAGCACGGAGTCAGGATTTAAATTCTGTTGCTGTTCTTTTGGGTGGTATTTTGGCTATGAAGATTTTTGGAGAGAAAGCATTTGTAGCACTATCCGATTTTACAACTTATATATTTACAAATCTTTCAACTTTTAAAATTACTGTAACCTCGATTCCACTTCAAATGTTACAAATTACTCGATTTAGTATTTTATCTTTTTCATTATTACTACTAATGATATTTTTTTCTGCAATTTTAGGTAATGTTGTACAAGATAAGTTTCGAATAAGATTTTCAAAAAAAGCATTAGAACCCAAATTTTCTGCTTTAGATCCGATAAAGGGCTTTAAAAAATTATTCTCATTAAATTCATTGGTAGAATTAATAAAAGGTATATTAAAATTTACAATAGTTGGTTTTATTGTTTATAAAGTAATGCGTAATCATTATGATAATAATCACTTTTGGGTTATGTATAATTCAACTATCGGTGAATTGCTTGGTTTTTTTGGCAAAGTCTTTCTTGAAATTGGTTATATAGTTAGTGCTGTTTTATTGATATTAGGTATTGCAGATTATGTATTTCAAAAGTGGCAACATGAG
>JAOZSG010000406.1 GCA_029939785.1 Fidelibacterota bacterium
GGTTTTAAATATATATTATGAATTGAGTATATTTGGCATAAGATATATAGATAGCATAAAATTTGGTGAAAAGTTTCACACCTTTAATACTACATTAGGATTTATAATTAAATAAAGAAAATGGAAGAACTATGAAGTATAATAGAAATCAAAAAAATCAATTTAATTATCGTGATTTAAAAGATAAAGTCGCTGATAATACTAAATGGACACCTGATAATAAGATCACTGGTATTAATAGAAGAATTAGAAATATAACCAATACTAAAATAGAGATGAAAGTACCAATAATTATACTTTTCATTTATTCCATTTTTACATTGGTTGGAATTATTGCATTTGTAGTATTTACAATTTCTTTTTATGAAATGGTTGGAAAATTTAGTCCTTTAATAGGTTTATTATTTGGTGGTATATTCATTTATTTTGGAATCAAGACATTAATTGAACAATCTGTTACAGCGACCTTTGATAAAGAAGTTGGATACTTTTGGCTTGGTAGAAATAAAACCAGAAAATTTATAGAAAGCAAAATTAAACATTGTCCATTGTCAGATATTTATGCAATACAATTAATTCACAATAATTATATGACTCTGAAAAGCAATTCCAATAAAACCTATCATGGAACTTATGAGATGAATCTTATCTTGAAAAACTCAAACAGAATACAAATATTTAACAGGAGAAACAGGAAAAAATCTCAATCAGATGCAAAAAAAATTGCTGATTTTTTAGGAGTCTATTATTGGGATACAACAGTTGGATAATAAGTAACAATATAAAATTAGGAGAAGTAATTATGTCATCAATTGAAAAAACAGGTCTAATATTCGTTCAAATAAGAAAGAAGTACATTACAGCTTTGACACTTTTTCTTATCATTTATATATTATCAAATCAGGTTGCTACAGGACAATCAGGAAGTGTATCTAAAAATGCTAATTATGATAAATCACATTCACAAAAAAGTGAAGTTGTTTATCGTATTAACTGTGGAAGTTCGGAAACTTATACCGATGAAAATGGCAAGATATGGGAAGCAGATCATAGTTTTTCGGATAGTAAAATTGTAACGCGAGAAAAAACTTTAATAATTCATAATACTAAAGCACCAGAAATATATCGTATGGAGCGGTATGGAATGGATAATTATCATCTCTCTGTTAAACCAGGCACATATTCAATCAGGCTTCATTTTGCAGAAACATTTGATTGTAATTTTCAGAAGGGTAGTCGCTCAATTGGTGTTAATATAAATGGTAAAACTGTTATAGAGCAGTTCGATCCCTATACGGAATCTGGTGGATTTGCCATACCTGTAATAATAGAATATGCAGGATGTATCGCAACAGATAAAATTGCAATTGAATTTGTTAAAGGAAGTGCAATAAATGCTATAGAAATTTTCAAAGTTTTAGATGGAACAGAAGAATCAATTCAGCAAATTAAACCAGTAGTAAAGAAAGAAGATATCTTTATTGGGGAAAGGCAAAAAACAATCCCGAATGCTAAAAACCTCAAAATACTTTTTATTGGTAATAGCATGACATTTTTCTGGGCGATACCGGAAAGTTTTAAGTCAATGTTGGAAGTTGGTACAAATAATATTAGAATCGAACCACATCGTTCGGTTTATGGTGGTAAAATACTTGAATATCATTACAATAAAACTGATGCAGTAGAATTAATTAAGAATGGTGGATTTGATTTTGTTGTATTGCAGTCAGGCTCAGGTGAGCCACTGGAAGATCCGGAGTTATTGTTTGAATATGCAGAAAAATTTAATAAGATAATTAAAGAATCCGGAGCAAAAACATTATTATATCCAAGTCCTATGCACTTGAAAAATACAGATGCAGATCGTGTAGAGATTATGCAACTATTTGTAAAATTAAGCAAAAAAATAAATGCACCGATTATTCCAGCTTGCGAAACTTTACGTCTTTGTTATGCAGAAAAACCAGATGTTGTTTGGCATAATGCTGATGGAGTTCATATGGGAATGCACGGTGGTTACGCAGTTGCTTCTACTTTTTATGCAGCCCTTACTGGTGGAGCACCATTTCCACCACCTGCCATTTTAGCTCAACAAGTAGCAATTGACAAGGACCTTGCTCTCTTCATTCAGGCAAAGGCAAAAGAAGCTGTAACAAAATATTTTAAAACTGAAAACTAAAATTTTTTTAAGGAACCTATAATGAAACGAAACAGAAAAAAACATGCAACACATTTCCTGATATTAAACTTCTTGATATTATTTACAATTCAGGCTTTAACAGCTCAAATAAAATCACTTAACATAAACCGAATAGAACGCCTTGAGCGTGGCTTTGTACTTGCCAGTCAGGATGAATACGCTTTAGATGTTCCTGAAAAAGATATATTAGTTGCGGAATACCAGGAATGGCTTGGTGGGCAAGGTGAAAAATTGATGGCTAAATTTAGTTCCGGCAAAAAGTTTGATAAATCCGAAAACGATTATTACAGACTTGCAAAGGCATCATATATCTGGAAGGCTCAACGAATGTATGAACGTTTTGAGCAAGGAGATGAAACTTTAAATGAAGATGAAATTAGGGCAAATGAATTTGCTGCAAAACTTTGGTATGAAGGTAAGGAATTATTACGAAGAGGGTATCTCGGTGAGCGATTTAGCGATGAAGAAATTGAACGACTTTGGGAGTACAAACTAATTTGTGAAATTCGTATCTGTTGCCCAACACCTTATCGTATTTACGATGTTGGTGCTCATCGTTTTGGT
>JAOZSG010000101.1:0-8243 GCA_029939785.1 Fidelibacterota bacterium
AATATATTGCAGAGAATGAACAATCAAACTGATCAATCAAATCAGATACTTCTGCCCCCAATTCAAAATTACTTTTATGTTCCATCACTATTTTTTTACCTGGATTTAATGCTGATTGGAAATGATTGGAAATGAGTTGTTGATAAGGAGTTGGTAATCTAAAATCATTGCTATAATTAAAATGAGTCTTCAGGTGAAACAAATCAGAATCTCCACTAAAAATTGAAGAAATCATGTAGGAACTTTTTTTGTTTTTTGCTTTAGAATTAATATTAAATGCAGCATCACCATCATTCCTGATAGTATTCATACTATAATTAAAATTAATACTTTGAAGATCAAAACTAGATGAAGACTTCAGATTTTCAAGTTTAAACCCTGCAGAATAGTCTTTTGAAATTCTTGAAAGTTTATCTTTATTTGAAGATATTTTATAATATTCTTCCTTTAATATTGATTCAATATTCTCCTGTTTAAAGCCTAAGAAAAAATTAGCGGATCGAAATGGATAAACATATTCAAATTGCATAAGATTATTATCATTACTGATATCGTGAAAATTATAATAAATGTCATTTGTGTAGAAATGATGTTTTTCTGTTTCTTTGTTTGTCGAAAATGCAAGAACTGTTTTACCAAAACTTGAATAATCTCCCTGATATTTTAATGTTATCAGATCCTGAGACATGTCTAAAGAATCTTTAAATGCATTGTTTGCGTAAGTTTTGATGGATTTTATATAATTGAATTTTAATGCATTTTCCATCTGTTTGATATTAAAATCATACCTGGCATTTACTGTAATATTTTCTGAAGTACGATCAATAGTTTCATTTTTATTATCTTCATCAGCGTAATTCAAATAGGAGGCTCCCTGATTCATTGATGCAAATATTTTCAGGTCTGCAATTTTCTTATATAGATTTGTTCCCCAATTTCCAGAATTATATGACCCAAATCTTTGGTAGAATTTAATAAGATAATCCTGCTCCAGTTTTGGAATAAAATTCAAAACTGCTGCTGCACCTGCACCATCAAAAGTCGCCAGATTTCCACCTTTTACGATATCAATCTGACTTAATGATGAAGGATCAAGGAGAGAAAGATCAAAAACCCTATTAAAACTGCTGTTGATTGGAATTCCATCATATAATATAATGGTTTCATTGGCATTCGCTCCTCTAATAGAAATTGTCTTTTTTCCACTAAGATTTTCATCAATCATAATACTATTTTCTGTTGACATTAAATCAGCAACATCAATATATCCACCAGAACTAAAATCTTTTTCCGTTAATATGGTAATTTCATTGGTTAATTCCTGGGTATAATTCACCTTAGGTGAAACTTCAACTTTTACTTCGCCCATTTCGATATTAATAGATTGTAATCTTACTTTTGGCTGTTTTTTAATTTGTTTAATTGTCAGAGTTTTTTCAGAAAATCCAACGTGTGTAAAAAGAATTTTTTGTGTTTCGGGATAGCGTGAAATATCAAGTTTGAAATATCCATTATTATCCGTTGTTGTTCCAAAATTTGTACCTTTTATTGTAATATTCACATTTTTTAGTGGATTATGAGTCTGTATATTTTCTACAGTTCCTATTAATGTTTTAGTACTTCCATAGGCAGAAACAGATAATATGATTAAAATAAACAATAATAACGGGTTAATTCGTTTATTTTGACTTTTCAATATACACCTTAATTTATTTAAAAGCATTATTATAAATCTTCTTATTATCAGGATCTAAATCCAATAATTTTGCCTGCTGATCTTTTGTACCATAAAGTCTGAACAAATCAGCAATATCCCGTGCTTGTGCATCTAAAAAAATATGAGCATGTCTTTCTCTGGCATTAACAGTAAAACATTCATTAAGATGATCTAAGAATTGCTGCATAACTTTTGGAATTTCCTCTGTTTTTTCATTTTCCTCCAAATCAATAATCGTCCAGAAATCACATTTTGCAAGCCTATAATATCTCAGATTTATTATTTCGTTTAATTCTTTTAATCTTTCTGACCAACCGTGAGGATAATCAGAAATTTCTGCACGTGATGCCAAATCCCTGGCTTTTTCATAGACATTATTACCACCAAGAGGCTCATAAGTATCCATTTCACCGGCAATTATCATAAGTGCATAAAAATCCATGATAGTTGGAAGTGAATATATCATTTGGCTATGTACAAGAGGTTCATTAGTACCATAAATAAATCGAAAGTTTTTTTCAAAAAATCTCTGATCTCCTGAAGTAGTCATAATAAATAATTGTCCTTTAATTTTTCTTTCGGAGCCTGTTGTGTTTGCACTTTGAGCAAAAATACTGATTTTGATAGGAATCTGTAAGTCATATTTGTTTTCTGTATAGTCATGCCCTTCAAAATATGATGGCAATTGTATCTCTAATGTACGTAAATCAGTTCTTTCTTTAACTTCTAATTGATCAGATTCAATTTTTACATCAACATTACCAATTTGGCCAAAAATGATATTTCCAAAAATTAGTGTAATACAAAATGTTTTCAGAAGTTTCATTATATCCTCCAATATTTGATTGATTTTTTTCAGACTTAATTTATACAATGGAAGCGTGAATCAAAAATGTTTATTGTATCAATTTATACTCGTTCCCAAAACCCTCTTTGGAAACACCATTGAACTTATCTATTCTGTCAATGAGGTCAATGTTTATTGTATCAATAATAATTGACTTTCCCTCATTTTTAAATTTTATTTATTTATTTGTTATTTATTTATTATAAAAGTCTTTATTTTTAAATTATAATTAATATGATAGATTATATAAATATAATCCCCAATCCTGTTAATTAAGTCTAAAAAAAACACTTATAGGAGGTTTAAATGAGCAAAAGATATACTCTAATCAAAATGTTTTTGATTTTAATAGTAATATTAATACAATGTGGATTTATTTTTCCTCAGAAAAAAATATCAAAAGAAAAACGTCCAGCCTGGATAAATAATCCCTCAAAAGGAATTTTTGTAGGTGTGTCTCAGAAAAACGAGAATGAACAGGAAGCCCGTATTAATGCAGTTAAAGATGCAAAAAGGCAAATAATTCAATCTCTCGGAGTTATAATAGAAAGTGAATTTGTAGATAGAATAATAGAGCAAAATGAAAACGTAATAAATCATGCTGATTCTAAATTGAAAATAGTTGCTAAAAATATTATTGCAGTTAAACCTGATAAAATATTTGTAGAAAAGTATCAGGAAAAAATATCAATGTTAAAAAAACGAACTCTTTATCAGGTTTTTGTATCAGTTCCATTTTCTAATAAAAAACATCAAATATTTATGAATGAATTATTATCTGAAACAGAAAGAAGTTGTAATCAACGGTATCAAAAAACAATTAGACTTGCAAAACAGGGAAAAGTATTTTTTGCCATTGAAGAATTGAGTAAGATTGGTATTGATTTATCTGATATTTCACAAATTACAGGAATTTCTCCGGAAAAAATGTCAGGAGTAAAAAACCTTGAGAAGGACGTATTGTTATCACTATCTGATATGCAAAATAATATTTATATAACCGGAAAAGGTACTGATCAGGGAGCAAAATATGGGAAAGGACTTAAAAAACCTCTTGAGTTGAGTATTCTTTGGAAAACAGAAAATAAAACAATCGGAATTCCCGGTGTCGATGTGAAATTTAGTATTGTTAATGGAAATGCAGAAATTAGTGAAATCGGAAAAACAAATAGTTCCGGTATTGCAACTTGTAATGTCAAAAAAGTTCTTACCGGAGAAAATTTAATTATAAAAGCAGAAGTTGAATTTCCGAAAAATACAGGTATTGCAGCGAAATCTTATAAATTTCAACTGTTTGCAGATAATAAAATAATTGTGAAGGTAATTGAAAAAAATCTGAACAAAAAAATCGAAACATCATATCTGGAGAATAAATTATTAGAGCAATTTAACAATTTAGGATTTACTGCCCTGGAAAATGATAATCTTAGAAAATTAACAAAAAACGATATTGAACAAATAAATGTACAATCAGTAAAAAATCGGTTTGGTAATGATAACGCAGATCTTATTGTACTGGCTGTAATCACTACTGGACAGATTAATAAAATACAAGATGGGTATTATTTTGCCAGAGCAAGAGGAGTTATAAAAGTTTATGACAGGGAAAAGCAGGAAATTGTTGTGAATTTTATTGAAGAAACAAAGGGAGCAGGAAATTCCGAAGAGAATGCCGGAGTAAAGGCAATAAAAAAAGTAAGCGATCTATTGATAGATAAAGTATTAAACGAATTACAAATGAATAGAAAGTCCTAAATAATGAAAAAACCAATTCTTGGTATTACTATGGGAGATCCTTCCGGTATCGGTCCTGAAATTATTCTTAATGCTTTTACAAATAAAAAAATATACAAATATTCAAATTCAATTATAATCGGAAGCTATAAACAACTGGTAACTGAAAATAACAATACTGATTTAAAAATAAGAAAAATTACTAACGTTAATTCAGCTGATTTTCAAGTAAATGTATTAAATGTAATTGATTTGGATAATGTGATTGTTGATATTGAAAAAAAAGGAAAAATTTTAGCAGAATCCGGGAAAGCAGCTTTTGAATATATCCAAAAAAGCATAGAACTTGCTCTTTCCGGTGAAATTGACAGTGTGGTGACAGCACCAATCCACAAAGAGGCAATAAAAGCAGCAAATCTGGATTTTATTGGTCATACTGAAATGTTTGGAGAACTCACTGGAAGTGATGATCCATTAACTGTTTTTGAAGTGGAAAACCTTAGAATATTTTTCCTATCACGACATGTATCCTTAAGACAATCATGTGAAATGGTAAAAAAAGACAGAATTGTCAAATATGTAAAAAGAAGTATCGAATCATTAAAAACATTAGGTTATAAAAGCGGTAAATTTGCTGTTGCCGGATTGAATCCTCATAGCAGTGATAATGGCCTATTTGGACACGAAGATCTTGAAGAAATTGTTCCGGCAGTTGAACAATTACAGTCGGAAGGATATGATGTAATCGGTCCGATTGGTGCTGATTCTGTATTTCATATGGCAATGGTCAACAATTGGAATGGAGTACTGTCTTTGTATCACGATCAGGGACATATTGCCTCAAAAACATATAATTTTGACAAAACAATTTCACTTACTTTAGGATTACCATTTTTACGAACATCTGTAGATCATGGAACAGCTTTTGACATTGCAGGGAAAGGAATTGCACAATCTATAAGTATGGAAGAAGCAATATTAAAAGCAGCGAAATATTCCGCTGCTTTTAAAAAATAAAGTGTAATATCTATTGAGATGATCTGCCGTTTGTTCTTGAACCTCCCCTGACCCCTCCTTAAAAAAGAGGGGTCAGGGGAGGTTCTATTAGTTCTTAGTACATAATTACCAAAATCTGATTTTTTGTTATCACTATTAGCATTTCGTTTAAAACTCAATTCTGTAGCATGTTCTTCCTCTTTGGATTTTTTTTACTTTTTATTTCTTTTGTCAAACTTAGATTAACTCACACTCACTTTAGTTCGTTACAAGTCAAGTCCGGTGGGTAGTGAATTTAAGATTTGAATTGAACATAGATAAAGATTATATTAGTTATGTGAATATGAAAAATAAGGTACTAATATGTCAAAATTACACATTCTGATTTTAGAGTCTAATCCACTGGATGCAGAATTGATAATTACTGCATTAAAGGAGAGTGGTTACGATTTAAAATGGAAAAGAATTCATACACAATCAGAATTTTTAGAAAGTCTTAATAAACCGAATTATGATTTGATTCTTGCAGATCATAATCTCTCAAATTTTAACGGGTTGACAGCTTTAAAACTATTAAAAAAAAGAGATATTAATCTACCATTTATTTTTGTTTCTGCCGTCTCAAATGAAGAAAATGTTATCGAATGCCTAAAAGCAGGTGCAACAAATTATGTTTTGAAAAATAATCTGTCACGGATTGGTACTGTTGTACAACAGGCATTGCTTGAAATGGAAGAACATCGAAAAAACATACAGGCACAAGAGCGAATAAATTATGAAAACACAATTTTAAAAGCAATTCGAGACGTTAACAGGTTAATTACTCAAGACAAAAACCCTGAATCTCTATGCAAAAAAATATGTAATACCTTAATTAAAGCACAAGCATATTCTCATGTTTTTATAGCATTATATAAAAAACCGGATGATATTATTTTTATAACAGAAAAAGGATTGACAAATGAATTTTCATCGTTAAGAGAATATTTTGAAAATGGTAAATTACAATGTTTTAATCAAGCAATTGAAAAATCAGAGCCAATATCAATAACTACTCCTTTAGCAAAATGTAAAAAATGTCCTTTTTCAGACAAATATATTGGTCGGTTTGTAATGCAGCTGAAATATGCAGGAGAAATAATCGGAATTTTTTCAGTTACTATTCCTGTTATGCTCATTAAATATAATGATGAACTTGAGTTGTTTTCTGAATTAGGTTCGGATATAGCTTATGCTTTATATAGTATAGATCAGGAAGAAAAACGTAAATATATGGAGATAGAACTCCAAAATAAAACTTATGATCTGGGGAAACGTGTAAATGAATTAGATTGTTTGTTCACTACTTCTAAACTCCTTGAATCGGAAGGGATTTCACTGGAAAAGAAGATTTATAGTATTATTGACATGATATCAAAAACCTGGCAATATCCTAAGATTACAGCAGTTAAAATAAAATTAAATGATATAGAATTAACTTCCGGTTATTGTGAGTACAAGAGAAAACAGGAACAAGATATTATTGTCGATTCAAAAAAAATTGGATTTCTTTCTGTATATTATCAGGAAAATAAAGATAATAATAAAAACAAACAATTTTCCAAAGAAGGTGGTCAATTAATTGATGCTATAATACAAATGATAACAAATTATTTGGAACGTGATAATTATTATAAATCCTTACAACTTAGTGAGGAAAAATATCGGGCAATTATTGAAGATCAAACCGAATTAATTTGCCAATTTGATATAGAAAATAGAATATTATTTAGTAACAATTCTTTTTATAGTCTTATTAATAAAACAAAAGCAGAAATAATCGGGAAAAATTTTACAGATTTTATAAATAAAAATGATAAGAATAAATTCATAAAACTGATGAATGACTTCAATGATATTTATACAACAGAAAAGATTGAAATAGAAATGTTTGATAATTATATTGAAGTTCAGAATATAGTTTGGACTATCCATTTAATTTCTTCAGAAAAAAACAAGAAATTGTTCCAGGCAGTTGGTAGAAATATTACAGAAATAAAACAAGCGGAATTATTGGCAAAAAATCAAGAGCAGCAACTTCTTCAAGCTGATAAAATGGTTACATTGGGAACAGTTATATCCGGAATTGCACATGATATTAACAGTCCTAATAATTTTATTTTATTGAATATTGGGATTATACAAAAAATTTGGATTTATATCAGACCTATTCTAGATGAATATTATAACATAAATGGTGATTTTGATGTTGGCGAAATGACCTATTCTGAAATTCGTGAGGAATATGACGAAATCTGTTCATATATATCTTCAGGTTCAGAAAGAATACATAAAATAATTTTACAATTAAAGAATTTTATTAGAAAAAATAAAGATCAGGAAAAGGTGGAAATAAATTCTGTTATAAATTCATCAATAACACTTTTAAATAATTTTATAAAAAAATCGACTGATAATTTTTCTGTAACTTACGATGAATCTAATCCAATAATTTTCGGAAATTTTCAACAATTAGAACAGGTAATAGTAAATCTTTTACAAAATGCCTGTCAGGCCCTGGAAACAAAAAATGATTCTATTTTACTTACTTGTACTGTTGACAAAATAAGAAAAAATGTGATAATTAAAGTGATTGATACAGGGATAGGAATCAGTGAAGAACATCTAAATATAATAACAGAACCATTTTTTACAACAAAACATAATACAGGTGGCACCGGTCTAGGACTTTCTGTATCAAATTCAATTGTGAAAAAATACGATGGAATATTGAATTTTAATTCAAGTATTGGGAAAGGAACAACTGCTTCTCTTATTTTTCCATATATAGAAGAGTAATGTCATAAATTTTATAAAAAAACAAAAACATTGTCTGAGTAAATACATAAATAGTACCGCACCTACGGTGCTAAGTTTTTTGAGAATGTGAATGTTATTACAAATAGAGTC
>JAOZSG010000101.1:8343-10446 GCA_029939785.1 Fidelibacterota bacterium
GAAGATTTGACAACCCGATAAATAAAAGCACCTTTAGGTGCGTCCCTATAGATATAGAGAAAAAAGATAGTGTCATAAGTTTTATGAAAAAACAAAAACATTGTCTGAGTAAATACATAAATAGTGCCGCACCTACGGTGCTAAGTTTTTTGAGAATGTGAATGTTATTACAAATAGAGTCGCCACTCCGTGGCTAAAGGAGGATAGATAAATTGCATAAGCATCAGAGGCTTAACGCTAATTATAGCAGGTGTGAATTACCTAATTTCCAAAGCACCAGAGGTGCGGTACTATTTGTAGAAGATTTGACAACCCGATAAATAAAAGCACCTTTAGGTGCGTCCCTATAGATATGGAGATAAAAGATAGTGTCATAAGTTTTATGAAAAAAATGAATATCAAACAAGGATTAGCGAGCTTTATTTGGAGTAGTAATGAAGAATCTGATCAAATCACAAATCACTGTTCCTTGTTCTAAAATGGGAAGCCTTTAATCTAAAAAAACCATTAGTGTCTATTTACATGCATTAACGGTTAAAAAAAGGAAAAACAATGACTAAAAAATTAAATCCACAATTTCCAATCTTGATTGTTGATGACGAAATAAGTGCTGTAAATTCACTTGAAATGCTTTTAAAGTTTTCCGGATATACAAACATTTTAAAATGTCAAGATTCAAGAGATGTGCTTGATATTATTGAAAAAAATACAATTGGTGTAATCCTTTTGGATATTTTAATGCCATATATAACCGGAGATGAGTTAATTCCAAAAATTAAGGAAATACAGCCGGATATTCCAATTATTATTATTTCAGGGACAAATAATATAAATGATGCAGTTAACTGTATGAAACTTAAAGCTTATGATTATATAACAAAACCGGCTAATGAAAAAATATTATTATCATCGCTAATTAGAGCAATTGAATATAGAGAATTATATATTGAAAATGATAATTTAAGAAAGAATTTTTTATCTCAAAAATTACAAAAACCAGAAGATTTTTCTAATATTACAACAAAAAACAATAAGATGTTTCAAATATTACAATATATTGAAGCTGTTTCAAAATCATCTCAGCCAATTTTAATAACCGGTGAAACCGGTGTAGGTAAAGAGGAGATTGCAAATTCTATTCATAAATCAAGTGGGAAAAAAGGTAAATTTATTAAAGTAAATATCGCAGGATTGGATGATAATACTCTTGCAGACACTCTTTTTGGACATATGAAAGGTGCTTTTACAGGAGCAGATAAAAATAGGAATGGTTTAATTAAAGAAGCTTTTGGAGGTACTTTATTTCTTGATGAAATTGGAGATTTATCCAATTTTGCACAGATAAAATTACTTCGTTTAATTCAGGAGAGAGAATATTTTCAGCTTGGTTCTGATATTGTCAAACATTCACACGCCAGAATTGTTGTTGCTACAAATATTAATCTTGAAAAAAAAGTAAAAGAAGGAAATTTCCGACAGGATCTATTTTACAGATTAAATGTTCATCACATCCGCATACCTCCATTAAGAGAGCGTTTTGACGATTTGCAGATATTGGTTGACCAATTTTTACAGAAATCTTCAAAAGAACTAAACAAAAAAATACCATATCTTCCTAAAGAATTATTTCAATTATTAAAACTACATAATTTTCCCGGAAATATCAGAGAACTTAAAGGAATGGTTCATGATGCTGTTGTTCATCATAAATCAAAAAAAATGAACCTGAACGTTTTCAAAAAGTATATCACAGATTCAGAAATTCTTGATTTTGAAAATAGAAATCAAAATCCAAAAAAAATATATACTCTTGCAGACTGGAATACAATGCCTACAGTAGATCAAATGATAAAATTGTTAGTTGATGAAACTTTAAAACGAACAGAAAATAATCAATCACTTGCTGCAAAAATATTAAATATTAGTCGTCCAACGTTATTAAAATATAAAAAGAAATAATTGTAAAACCGTGTAAAATATTTTTATACTGTAAAAATATTTTACATATCAAAGATTTTCGATATTTATCTTGTTAAAATTTAGGCTGTTAGGCTATAGGCTATAGGTTGTTAGGCTATAGTTTTGACTTGCTTCCTATTTGTT
>JAOZSG010000407.1 GCA_029939785.1 Fidelibacterota bacterium
AAATTTGGACAGGATTAACATGATAAACAGGATAATAAAATCGTTATCCAGTAAACCCTGTTAATCCTGTCTAACGGTTTATGGAGAAAATATGATAAGAACAAAACTTTGGTTAATGAAATTTTCTGCTAAGGATCAAATAAATCAGATTCAAAGTAAATTGAAAAAATTATTTAATCAGGCTGGTTTTGATTCTATTATAAAAAAACATGACATTACGGCAATTAAAACACATTTTGGTGAGAAGGGCGTAAACTCTTATTTATCTGCTGATTATATTGAGCCAATTGTAAGAAAAATAAAAAGTTGTGGTGCAAAACCTTTTGTTTCTGATACAAATGTTTTATATAAAAGTCTTCGTGATAATGCAATAGATCATATTGCACTGGCTCATGAGCATGGATTTACTTATGAAACTCTTGGTGCAAATATTATTATTGCTGATGGCATTGTAGGCAAAAATGAAGTTGAAATTGACATAGATGCCCCGATAAATAAGACTGTAAGTATTGCAACAGAATTTATTACTGCCAATTCTATAATTGTTATGACTCATGCTACAGGTCATCTTGCTACTGGCTTTGGTGCTACTATAAAAAATATTGGTATGGGAATGTCCAGTAAAAAAGGAAAACTCACACAACATTCTGTTTCAAAACCAATTATTAATTCACGTAAATGTACTAATTGTGGAGTATGTTCTCAATGGTGTCCGGCAGATGCAATTACAATTAAAAAAGATTATTCTGAAATTATTAATGAAAAATGTATTGGGTGTGGTGAATGCCTGGCAGTTTGTAGGTTTGATAGTGTAAATTTTAGGTGGAATGCTACTAATAATAAATTACAGCAGCAAATTGCAGAACACGCTCTTGGTATTATCAGGGCAAAAACAAATCGGATTGGTTTTTTTACTTTTCTTATTAATATGACGAAACAATGTGATTGTATTCCGCACAAATCTGATTTTATTTTGGAAGATATTGGAGTAATTGCCGGAACTGATCCTGTAGCAATTGATCAGGCAGTGTTGGATCTTACAAAAATGCAGGGACAGAATATTAATGAACTTTCATTCCCCGGTATTGACGGAGAAGAGCAACTTCGATATGGCGAAAAAATAGGACTTGGTTCTCGTGACTATATTTTGGAAGAAGTAAAATAAGAAACATGCGAAATATAAAACAAAAATTAAATGATCTGTACGGAAAATCGGAGGAGCAATCTGAGAAAAAGCAGGATAAACTCTCTGTCTCTCAAATACGTCTAAGTCTTGATCGTTTGTTTACGAGTAATGCAACCAAATTTTTCCCAAAGACTAAATTAGAAAAGGAAAATCGACCTATTGAAAAATTAGTTCAAGGATCATGGATTAATACTGCTTTTGGTGATGTTTTTCGCGGTGAATATACTTTTAATATGAATGATTTGTATGGAAATCTTGATTTAAAGGAAATTTATCAATTTTCTGTAGATGAATTTATTGAATGTTTTCAATTTTTTGGAGATTTTAGGCCGGAGTCTTTTCTATTTTTAGATACGGAAACTACAGGTTTGGCAGGAGGTTCCGGAACTGTTGCATTTATGATTGGTTTGGGTTGGATTGATGGGAATAACTTTGTTGTACATCAATATTTTATTACTCAATTAAATCATGAAGAGGGAATGTTGGAAGAAATCGGACGGATAATTGAAAAATTTGATTTTATTGTGTCATTCAATGGAAAAAGTTATGATATACCTCTGCTTGAAACCCGTTTTATAATGAATAAATTGATACCAATGTTTGATACAAAAAAGCATATTGATTTGCTTCATCCATCCAGAGCATTATGGAAATTCAGCCTGACAAATTGTAAATTGAAGACTCTTGAATCAAAACTTATGGGACTGGAGAGAAATGATGATATTCCCGGAGAATTAATACCTGAAGTTTATTATGAATATATTGAAGCAGGAGTTTCAGACCGGATGGAACGAGTGTTTTATCATAATCGTTTTGATATAATTACCATGCTTGGTACTTTGATTTTGGTTATGAAATACATGGTGAAATCTGAACCTGAGGAAAATCCACTTAACGATTACGCAAAAGGGCGAATTTTCAAAAAGAAGAAAGAAACAGATCGAAGTATCAATCATTTCCTAAATGTTTTAAACTCGGAAATATCAGATAGCAGACGACAGAAAACATTGATAGAACTAGGTGAAATTTATAAAAAAGAAAAAAAATATAAAGAAGCAGTAAAAGTTTGGGAATCAGCTATTGATAGTGATTATAAATTTACATTTTCTCCTTATATTGAACTTGCAAAATATTATGAACATCGTGAGAAGAATTTTGAGAAAGCGTTAAATTATACATCCACTGTTTTGGAAAAACTGCCGGAATATATGATGAAAGAATTACCATCGATCGAAAAGAGAATTACTCGATTAAAAAGTAAAATACAAAGAAGTTGATAATTCGACGGTTATAGTATGTATGTTTTAATATTTATACGATGGTATCGAATAAATACCTTGACAGTTATTTGATGGAAACATATATGATTCAGTTGAAAAATATCTACAAAAATTCATGTAAAATTCTTAAAGAATTACATTTTTTGGGATATAAATTTTAATATAATTGACGTTTTTTTGGATATAAATTTGTATATTATCGACGTTTTTAGGGAGATAAATAAATGAAACGTACATTGTATAACGATCTTATCTCATGGAAAATGAGTGAAAAACGAAAACCTTTACT
>JAOZSG010000102.1 GCA_029939785.1 Fidelibacterota bacterium
ATACTGCAGGAAGCCCGGGAACATATAGAAGTGGTTCGTCTCTATGTCCGAATTAGCAAGAGAATTAAACAAAATAGATAAAACTAATTCAGAAAGATTGATATCATTATCAGAAGAAATTTCAAAAATATTGTCTGGTCTGATAAAGAGTTTGAAAGTTAAAAAGTTATAAAGTTATAAAGTTATAAAGTTGAAAAGTTAAAAAGTTGAAAAGTTATAAAGTTGAAAGTATGTATGTCGATCTTTTTACTTTATGAACTTTCAACTTTTTCTAATGTTTATTTGAATGAATTTGATCATTTTATGAAGAGAGATTTAAAAATTAAATATTATGGAAGATATGTTAATGATTTTATTTTAATTCATAATGATAAGGAATATTTGAAATCAGTAATTCCAGATATCTTTCTGCATGGTGGTGGAATCATGTGTATTTGAGTGGTGGGATTGGGAAGTTTGTAAATCCAAAGCCATGTAAATAAAGAACTATAACAAATAAGGTAGAGAGCAACCGAAAGAGTTGTTCAATGAATTTCAGATTATTAGACTTTTTAGAAGTTTTTTTGAACTTGAATAGTTTTTTGTATTGACTTTCGGTAGCTCAGCATAGACATTGTTATATTGCAAGATTTTATATGTCGTAGTGGTATTTACAACTGTAAATTAATATCTCATTGTTAAAAACTTTGTAAATAAGTCTATGTTCTCTATCAATTCTTCGGGACCAAAAACCAGATAAATCAAATTTTAAAGGTTCAGGATTTCCAATTCCTTCAAAAGGTGTTCTTTGAATATCTTTAATTAATTGATTGATTTTTTTTAAAAGTTTCTTGTCATCTTTTTGCCAGGAAATGTAATCGTCCCATGAATTTTTTGAAAATGTAATTCTCATTAGTCCATATCTTCTATTAAGTCTGCATGAATTACCTTTCCTTCTTTCATTTGTTGAATTGACTCATGAAGTCTATCGGCATTTGCCTTGGAACTCAGTAAATGAACTGTCTCCATTATTGAATTGTATTCATCCAAAGAGATCAAAACAGCTCCTTTTCCGGTTTTTCTTTTTATGATCAAAGTCTCATTATTATCCTCGATATTATCAAGGTACTTTTTCAATCCTGTCCTAAATTCTGTAAAATTTGCTGCTATCATTATTTCACCTATTTTAAAGTTACTTATTAAGTACGAATATAAGTACTTTTAAATAATAATCCAACATTTTTTTTGATAGGTCGTAATCCCTCAGTCATCTGGAAAGGGCTTCATTTTTCTGGAGTACATCGACCGTGTCGATGCTGAATTGTGACATAGTCAATTTATTCCAAATTCCCAAATGACTGAGGGATTACGATCGGTCTTTATGACTAAATATGATCCTGTATATGAAGATTGTAAATTATGTGCTGAATAATACAATGTGTCTTTGACAGAGGTTTCTAATTGTTTAATATTGAGTTAAGGGAACCTCGAAAAACTAAACGCAGAGGTCGGTAAGAACGCAAAGGAGATGCAGAGGTTTTTTTATATATTTCTCTGCGTTTATCTCTGCGAACTTGGCCCGTCAAAGCCGGATTTTCAACGACCTCTACGTTGAAAAATACCTTTTCCGGTTTCATCTTTTTTTATTTAAAATGTTTTTAATTTTAGCGTGTTTGATGTAAATTATTTGGATTGGTATAGGATAACTTAATTGTAATAAGTAAGTTCGCTTTATTGTTTTATAGCGATGATTCCCATTCCCCTAAAAATAGTGATAATTAACATTTTATTGACAATATATATAGTTTTCTAATGAACCAAGATAACTAAGTAGTTACAAAATCAATAAACCAGGAGAGATAATGAATAAAAAACAAATAGTTAAGATCAATATATTTTTAGTAATTATAGTTCTAATTACTAATATTTTTGCTCAATCAACAAAAACAGATATACAACCATTACCGGAAGGAGTTTCGATTTATCAACTCGATAATGGTATGCAGGTATTATTAATAGAAAATCCGGCATTACCGATGGTAGGAGTCAATGTTGTTGTTAAAGTTGGTTCTGCTTATGAAAGTTTTAAAACAAGTGGAATGAGTCATTATTTGGAGCATTTGCTTTTTAATGGAAGTGATATTCGTACTCAGAAACAGCTTTATGATGAAACTGACATGATTGGTGGGTATAATAATGCAAATACATCTGAATATTTCACAAACTACATGATGGTCATGCCTTCTGAGCATATGAAAAAAGGTATGGAACTTCAGGCAGATATGTTGTTCAATTCCAATATGCCAATAGAAAAATTCAATAAGGAAAAAGGAATTGTGCTGGAAGAGATTTCAAAATCTCTAAACAATGCAGATTCTCAGGCAAATCGAAATGTTATATCAATATTATATAACAAACACGCTCTTTCTTTACCAACTCTTGGAACATATTCCACAATAGAACACATGGAAAGGGAAGATGTTTATAACTTTTATAAAACAAATTATGTTCCCAATAATATGATTCTGAGTGCGATTGGTAATTTTCAATCTGCTGAAATGCTGGATCTGATAAATGAAGTTTATGGAATGGCTAAACCCGGAGAAGTAAAAAGGGAGAACAATCCGGAATGGGCTACAGGATTTCAGCCACTTATTAATACACAAAATTCAGGAAAAATATTCTACAGATTTTTTGATGGAAATCAATCAAAAATGCAGTTGTTCTATAAAATTTCATCTGACTTCACAAATCCATTTTATGATTTATTACTTGATATTTTAGCAGAAAAATCTGATGAGATTGAAAAAATTGTAAAAGAAAAATTTGGAGATGAAATAAAATCACTTGAGTTTTCAATAAAACAATCACCATTAGTAAATTTTATAGAAGTTGATGTTACATTAATTAATGTGAATAAATTAAATGAAATAGAAAATATTATTTCATCTCAATTAGCAAATCTTGATCTCACTATTACTACTGAGCAAATAGAAATAAAAGTAGCTAAAGCCCGGACAAATTTTCTGAAAAATATAGAAAAACCACATATGTTTGGTATTTATAATGCTTATGAATTTGCAGTAAATGGGATAGAATCTGTCCTTGCTTCTTACAGTGGTAGTGATTTTTTTAAAGCCAGTGAAGAATTAAAAAAGTTGAAGATTGATACCAAACCAATAATAATTGTTCAATCTCCTTCATCTGTAAAGAGTGACAAAATTGCTTCTGCTGTGAAAACGAAATTTTATAATGATAATTCCATTGGGAAGAATATCATTGCTGTTCAAAACAGTGCTTCTAATTTACTGGCTGTTCATTATTTGGTAAAACATAAAGCAATGTATGAATCAAAATATGGAAAAGATGCTGCAAAAATATTACACGATATTATAGGTAAAAGACTTAAGTCTGAGAAAAATCAAAAGATCAGTGCTAAATATGGTTTATCAATCAAAGTAAATGATCTGGCCTTTTTGCCAATGGATGATATTTATTTACATCCTGATTTTGGTTATATCCGGGTTGAAGGAATTGCTGATGATATTCCAGGAGTAATTTCATTCCTAAACTCACAATTGAAAAATTTTATGCCAACACAGGAGGAATTTAAAAAAGTTGCCGGTAAATCGAAGAGATCCATGCCAATGATGATGGGTAGCGGTGGTGATAACGCAAAAATGATGTTTGACAAAACTTACAAATCTTATATCTATGAAAAATCACAATATGCCGAAGGTTCAAAATTAACTTATGATAACCTTGTGGCTTTTGCAAAAGAATACTTTCAACCAGGTAATATGATTATTTCAGTGGTTTCTCCCGAAACTCCTGAAAAGATAGAAGAGTTATTTGCCGGATTTAAAGGCAAGGCAATTAATGATGAACCATTAGCTGAAAACAAAAAAGTTAAACTTCAAACTACAAAAGTGAATTTTGATAAAAGTGGTGGTGGAAAACGTTCTTTTATGTTTTGGGGTTTTGTTAAGGAAATTGAGCCAAAAGATAAAGCCGCTCTCACAGCATTATCGTTAATTCTAAAAGATCAAATCGTCTTTGATATTCGTGAAAAACGTGGAATGGCTTACCATATGAGTACGGGAATAAATTTTTATGATGATAAAGCTCTGTTTTATATTAATCAGGGTACACGTCCTAAAAATGTAGATGTATTATTACCTATTTATCCGAATTTCTTCAAAGTGAAAAATATCAGCGAAGTAACGGAAAAAGATTTGGAAAAATCAATAAATATGTATTTAGGAAAAATGATGTTTAGAAGACTTTCCAGTATAAATAATGCATATTATTTGGCGCATTCACTTTATTTTCATGGCGATATTAATTATGATCATGAATTTCTGGAACAGTTGAAAAATGTGAAACTGAATGATGTTAAAAAGGTAGCAAAGAAATATATGAAAGTTAAAAATCCTGTTTCTGTTGTTGTAAGGTAGGTGCTGGGTGCTGGGATTGCAATCAAAAACCAGATTATAAACCCTTTAAAATGTGCAACGGAGTGATAATTTAAAAGAAATGATTTTTAGTATGAAAATCAGGATAATAAAATATAACATACAGCATTCTGAATTCTATTCGGTTAATAATCAGGCTTAGACTGACATTCAACCAATAAAGTTCGGTCTGCTAATAAGGGAGTTCAAATGTTAAAAAAATCAGTAGTAATCATGCTATTGTTGGTAACAACAATATTTGCAGGACAAAGTTTAATCGATCATAAGATAACTGCTACAGTAGATCCAGAAAACCATTATATCGAAGCCACAGATATAATTACTATTCCGGCAGATCAGGCAAGTCAGACGATGTATTTTCTTTTGATAAGCGATTTAACTCTTACATCAGAAACTTCTGATGTAAAAATCAGTATTGATAAGAGCGAAATAAAAGCTGAAGATTTTGGAATGGATGTAGAGGATTTTTCACTCTATACATCAATTACCCAAAATAAATATAAGATTGAGTTAAAAGACAAACCTGCTGGAGACGTGGTTTTTACACTTAAAATAAAAGGTAAAATACATCACGAAATAAAACAGGTAGGTGAAGAATATTCCCGTGGTTTCAGTCAATCTCCTGGAATTATTTGTGAAAAAGGTGTTTATCTTGGTGGTTCAACTTATTGGGTTCCATGGTTTAATGACAAACTTGTTAGTTTTGATCTTACAACCACACTACCTGAAGAATGGGACGTTGTCAGTCAGGGAAAACGCACCAGACATGAAATTAAAGATGGTAAGAGAATAACAACCTGGAATGCTCCTGAACCTATGGAAGAAGTTTATTTAATTGCTGCAAAATTTCATGAATATATCCTGAATGTTGGAAAAGTTGATGTAATGGCGTTTTTACGAACTCCTGATGAAAATCTGGCAAACAAGTATTTGGAGACAACTGCTCAATATTTAGAAATGTATCGTAAATTAATTGGACCTTATCCTTTTTCCAAATTTGCATTGATTGAAAATTTCTGGGAAACCGGTTACGGAATGGCTTCTTTTACTTTGCTTGGTGAGCAGATTATTCGCTTTCCTTTTATTCTTCACTCTTCTTATCCTCATGAATTATTACATAATTATTGGGGAAATAGCGTTTATGTAGATTTTAAAACAGGGAATTGGTGTGAAGGAATTACTGTATATATGGCTGATCATTTAATTAAAGAGCAACGTGGTCAGGGACATGATTACAGACGCTCAACAATTCAGAAATATACTGATTACGTAACTCCTAAAAATGATTTTCCCATAAATAAATTTTTGTCCCGTAGTGATGCGGCAACAGAAGCTGTTGGTTATGGAAAAAGCATGATGACATTTAATATGCTTCGTGAAGAAGTAGGTGATGAACTTTTTGTAAAAGGATTTCAGAAATTTTATCGTGATAATAAATATAAATTTGCAAGTTTTGATGATATTCGTGTGGCATTTGATGATATTACAGGTAAAGACTTCAAACCATTTTTTAAGCAATGGGTTGATCGAACAGGTGCTCCTGAACTAAGCCTCTCCAAGGTTAAAGTAAAAAAATCAAAAGATGATTATACATTAAAATTCAGGTTAAAACAAAATCAACAAGAAGATGTTTTTACTCTGAGTGTACCTGTCGCAGTTTCCTTCAAAGATAAAGTTAAAATTAAAAAAGTAGTAATGGATAAAAAGAAGCAGACTTTTGAGTTATCTTTTGAGGAAAAACCATTACTTATTCAAATCGATCCGCAATTTCAATTATTCCGAAAATTGCATTATTACGAAATTCCGCCAGCCTTTTCAAAAATATATGGTTCCGAAGAGATTTTAATTATTTTACCTGCTAAAGCTGAAAAAGAGCAGATGGATAACTATAGAAAATTAGCTGAAAAATGGGCTAAAGATAAAACTAAAAATATAGAAATTAAATTAGACAACGAAGTTTCATCGTTACCAGCCGATAAAGCGATTTGGGTGTTTGGATTTGAAAATATATATAAAAATGTCATTACAAAAGGTATAGAAGATTATAATGCAGAAATAAATGATAATACAATCCGTTTTGCAAAATCTACTTTGGAGATAGAAAAAAACAGTTTTGTTATCGCTGTCAGACATCCAAAAAATCATAATTCTGTAGTTGCGTGGTTGACGATTGAAAAACCGGAAGCAGTTGATGGATTAGCGAGAAAATTACTACATTACGGAAAATACAGTTATTTGGCATTTGAGGGAGATGAACCAACTAATATTGCAAAAGGGCAGTGGCAGGCAGTTCATTCACCTTTAACAGCAAAAATTGTAGAAACAGATGACGTCTTTACGGAATTACCAAAAAGAAAAGCCCTGGAATATCTTGCTCCTGTATTTTCATCTGACCGAATGATGAAATATGTTGAAACTCTGGCAAGTGATGAAATGAAAGGTCGTGGTCTTGGAACTCCGGAGATTTATAAAGCCGCAGATTATATTGCAGAGCAATTTCAAAAAGCCGGATTACAACCCGGTTCTGATGATAATACATATTTTCAAACATGGAATGATGTAATAGATGAAAAAGGAAATAAGGGAACAGTAAAGAATATTATTGGAATTATTCCTGGAACGAACAAAGATATGGATGGAGAATCTGTTGTAGTTTGTGCTCATTATGACCATTTGGGATTAGGATGGCCTGATGTACGTAAAGGCAATAAAGGAAAAATTCATAATGGAGCAGATGATAATGCCAGTGGAGTTGCTGTAATGATAGAATTAGCAAATCTACTTGGAAAATCTTTAAAGCCACAGAGAACTATTGTGTTTGTCGCTTTTACTGCTGAAGAAAATGGATTAGTTGGATCAAAATATTATGTTAAGAATGCAAAAAAATATCCGGCAAAAAAAGTTATTGGAGCATTAAACCTTGATACTGTCGGACGTTTGTTTGACAATAAATTGATGGTATTAAACAGTAATAGTGCGAGAGAATGGAAATTTATATTTATGGGTGCAGGATATGTGACCGGAGTTGATGCGGAAATGGTTACGCAAGAATTAGATGCCAGTGATCAAATGGCATTCATAAATGCAGGAGTACCCGGAGTACAGTTCTTTTCAGGACCTAATAGTGATTATCATCGTCCATCAGATACATCGGACAAAATTGACCCTGTAGGAATGGTTAAAGTAGCTTCCTTTGTAAGAGAAGGAATATTATATCTTGCTGAACGAGAAGAGCCTTTAAGTTTTAGCGGATCAAAAAAACATGGACAAAAAAACATGAGAAAAGGTGGAGAACGCAGTGCAAGCACAGGGAGCATGCCAGATTTTGCATATTCAGGTGAAGGTGTGAAACTTGGTGCAGTTTCTGAAGGTTCTGCAGCAGCAAAAGCAGGATTGCAAAAAGGTGATGTAATTACAAAATTAGGTAAATATAAAGTTACTAATTTACGTGATTATTCCAATGCACTGAAATCTTATAAACCTAATGATGAAATAGATGTAATATATTTGAGAGATGGTCAAGAAGTTTCGACTAAAATAATCCTATCCGAAAGATAAATCTATCAGTCCTCCAAGGTTTTTTTAAACCTTGGAGGATTAGGTGTTTACAGGATTTATGCTTCGTAATTCGCCTAAACCCATTTGATTCGCTTTGCTCATTGAAAATGGGTTGGGCTTCCAAGTTACAATTCAACTCGTTTTAATCGACTAATTATGATGAAATAATGAATGTTTTATATGAATTTGAAATATATGACTTATTAATCTAAGTTTCATTGATCTTACTTTATAATGGGAATGATAATGATATATTCATGCCTTGTGGGATAACAGAATAATTCATAGACATTAGTTTTTTAGGTTGTGTATGAGAATTCACAACCGTTTTGGCGATAAAATGTCCTAAAAGCCCGGCAATTATAACATCTGATGTCCAGTGTCTGTGAGATTCGACTCTTTGAAGTGCTGCTCCAAAAGCAAGAGTATATGCTGGAACTTTTACAAAATAACTGTCAGATCTCATTGCAATTACTGTTGCAAAACAAAATGCTGCTGAAGTATGTCCGGATGGCATACTATGTTGTGCATCTCCTGATAATATAAAAGGTGAAAAAGATTTAGAACCTCTTTCATAAACCGGGCGACCTCTTCCGAAGATTATTTTCCCCATCTGTGCAAATAACATAGTAAATCCAAATGATTCTGCCACAAGACCGGCTGTCTTTTTATATTTATTATTATCAAATAAATAACCACTACCTAAATAAAAACCGGTAATTCCGGCAAAGGATATTATAACATTTTTGTCTTCACCACCATACCAGTATGCAGTTTGGGATAATGAATGTAATCCTTTATTTTTAAAATGGTCATTCTTGTCTATGAAATTATTTCTGATTTTTTCATCATATTTATAAATTAACAATCCTGTTGTTGCAGTGAGCAAAGATAATTTTCTTATATCATTTTTTACAAAATCACACGATTCATTACATATTTCTTTTAGATCAGTTGAAATTGTTTTAATCAATTTATTCTGGGCATAAATGTTTGAGTACAGGAAAATAATAGAAATAAATATTAATAAATATAATTGAAAATTATTCTTCATACTTTACCTATATTTAGAATTATTATTTTCATTATCTCTTATAAATCAGATATCTAAGATAATGATCCAAGGTTACAATAGCTGCAAAAGCATCTACAATCGGAACAGCACGTGGAATTACACAAGGATCGTGTCTTCCTTTGGCTGTAAACTTAATTTCTTCTCCTTTGATATTGATAGTTTTCATCTCTTTATGAATAGTTGGAGTAGGTTTGAAGGGTACACGAAAATGAATATTCATACCGTTTGAAATTCCACCTAACATTCCCCCTGAATTATTTGATTCAGTACTTATTTTACCATCTTCCAGGAAGAAACAATCATTCATTTCACTTCCATACAAAGTTGCAACTCTAAAACCTCGACCTAATTCAAAACCTTTTGCTGCATTGATATTTATCATAGCACGAGCCAGATCACTACTTAACTTATCAAAAACCGGTTCTCCTAAACCAACAGGAACATTTTTTATCACACATACTACAGTTCCCCCAACAGAGTCTCCTTGTTTTTGTGTTTCTGTAATAAGATTTTCCATTTTTTTGGCAGTTTTTTCATCCGGACATCGAACAATATTTTTTTCTACATCTGCCGGAGTTACAACATTAAAATCTATTTCAGCGACAATATCCTTTATTTGTTCTACATAAGAAATGATTTCAATACCTGCTTTTTCTTTTAAAACCTTTTTTGCAATAGCACCAGCTGCCACAGTTCCTACTGTTGTTCTTGCAGAACTCCTACCACCACCTTTGTAATCCCGAATACCGTATTTCATTTGGTAAGTGTAATCAGCATGACCAGGTCTATAAATTTTTGAAATTTCTGAGTAATCCTTACTTTTCTGATCTTTATTTCTAATTATTATGGAAATTGGAGTACCCGTAGTTTTCCCTTCAAAAACACCCGATAATATTTCAACATTATCAGATTCATTCCGTGCTGTAGAAACTTTACTCTGACCTGGTTTTCGTCTATCTAATTCAACTTGAATGTCCTTTTCTGAAAGTTCAATTCCTGGAGGACAACCATCAATAACTGAACCGAGTGCTTTTCCATGGGATTCACCCCAATTAGTTACTGCAAATATTTTTCCAAATGTATTTCCACTCATATTAATTCTTTCTAATATTTTGTTATTTCGAGTTTAATATAATGATATAAATATACAAAGTAATATTTTAAGAGAATTATTGGTAATTTATTTTGAAGTATCGGATATTATTTTTGATTTTTCACTTCGATCGATTGTCACAGTCACAGACTGTGTTACGTAACATTGTTGGTGGTCAACCTCAATCTCAACCTCAATCTCAACCTCAATCT
>JAOZSG010000103.1 GCA_029939785.1 Fidelibacterota bacterium
GAAAAATTGATTATCTAATGTATTAAAGCACCTTTAGGTGCGGCTCTATTGTTAAAAATGCGAAAAAAATAGAATACGGATTTGCGATTTCGTACCCATCCGAAGATTGCTTCTGGAATTGGCAGAAATTTTCATGTCTTTTCACACTTTCCTTAAAATAATCTTCGGAAGTTTTCACTGAAGTTCTCGTTCCCAAAATCCTTTTTTTTAATGATACTACAAATTTAAAATCGGAAATATTAAGTTTTCAGTTATCTACCAGTATTGTAATATAAAAATAAGGTTTTGCTGGTTGGCAAACTCTTTCCCGATTGGAGAATTAATTCTTGCATATCAATGAATAATTTATAATATTGTTGAATACAATAAATTATGAGGTAATATTAATGGCCAACAAGAATAAAGAACCCCAAAATAGTCCAAACGCATCTATATCTCAGTTTAAAAGTGGAGATGATTTGAGACCAAAATCTCATCAGGAACAACAAGCCCTAGATCAAATATATTCACTTCTCCATAAAGCCTATAAAGTTGACTTCTCCCATTATCGACATACAACTATTTTAAGAAGACTGTCCAGGCGTATGGTAATATGCAAACAAACTAATTATACAGATTATTTACAATATTTAAAAAACAGTCCAGATGAAGTTCATTTATTATATGAAGACATGTTGTTGTTTTTCACTAAGTTTTTTAGGGATGCATATATTTTTGATTCATTGAAAAAAAATGTCTTTCCAAAACTGGTTGAGAATAGATCTGCAAAAAATCCTATCAGAATTTGGGTTGCAGGTTGTTCAACAGGTGAAGAAGTTTATTCTATTGCAATTGCCCTCTATGAATATCTTGAAGAATGTAATCAAAAAGTTCCGGTCCAACTATTTGGAACTGATTTGGTAGAAAAACATATTGTAAAAGCACGTGCAGGAGTATATGCAAGTAAAATTAGTGAATATATTTCTCCAATTAGGATAGAACGTTTTTTTGATCATACGTCAGATGGATTAAAAGTAATTAAGCATATCCGTGAGATGTGTGTGTTTGCAGTACAAGATCTTACTCTTGATCCCCCTTTTCCCAATATTGATTTAATTAGTTGTAGAAATGTTTTGATATATTTTGATTCTTCTCTTTTGGACATTGTTATTCCACTTTATCATTTTTCGCTTAAGCAAAATGGTTATCTATTACTAGGTACATCGGAGACTATAGGACAATTTCCTAATTTATTTAGCATTATCGATAATAAATCTAATTTATACAAAAAAAGAAGTAGTAAAATTAATCCAATATACTCATTTGCTAATCGTCAGAATCTATCTGAGCATATAAAAAATAAAAAAAAATTGACGGAAATTAGAAGTGGAAAAATTGCAGTAAATGATTTAAGTGAACAAATTAATAAAATTCTTTTGGATACTTATGTTCCTCCCGGAGTTCTTGTTGATAGTAATTTACAGATAAGGCAATTTCTTGGATCTATTTTCAAATATCTTGAGCCGGTAAGTGGAGAAGCAAGTTTGAAACTATCCAGAATGACAGCTGATAGTTTAATGCCGGATATTTATGTTGCAATTGAAAAGGCAAAAAATAAACAAATCACAATTAAAAAAAAGAACATCACTTTTTCTAAAAATGGAATAACACAAATAATAGATATTAGTATTATTCCAATTAAAGACAAGAATACAAATGAACAAAATTTTCTTATTTTGTTTGAAGAACAGCAAACATTTCGGATTTTAGATAACATTGATAATAAGATCGATGAAAATGCTAATGATGAAATACAATATTTTAAACAGGAACTTCAAACAACTAAAGAATACCTGCAATCAATCATCGAGGAAAAAGATGAGGTTAACCAGGAATTATGGGCATCTAATGAAGAAGTCCAATCCACAAACGAAGAATTGCAGAGTGTAAATGAGGAACTGAAAGCCGCAAAAGAGGAATTGGAGTCTGGCAATGAAGAATTAATATCATTAAATGAAGAGTTACGTACAACTAATATTGAAATGATTGAAGCAAAGGAATTTGCAGAAAATTTATTGGAAACCGCCAATACAGTGATAGTGACACTTGACTCTAAAGCAAACATTGTAACTTTTAACAAATATGCCGAGAAATTAACGGGTTACAAAAAAGAAGAAGTTGTTGGTAAAAATTGGTTTGATATTTTCATCACTAAAGAAGATAAAGGCATCATACCAAGAGTCTTTAAAGATGTAATTAATAAAATGCCTGAGTCTTCACAACATGAGAATTTTATTTTAACAAAAAATAATAGCAAACGTCTAATTTCCTGGAGCAACAATTTATTACGCAACAGTAGTGGAAATATAATTGGTGTTTTGAGTATCGGTATGGATATGACTGATCGTAAAGAAGCTGAAGAATCAGTGCAGAGGAGTGAAAAACGATTTAAAAACTTGTTTGAAAAATCACCTGTAGCATTATGGGAGGAAGATTTTTCTAAAATAAAATTTGAAATTGATTTATTAAAAGAGAAGGGGATAAAAAATTTTAAAAAATATTTTTATGACAATCCAAATAAAGTAAGAGCATTTTCTGAAATGGTGAAAATTCTGGACGTTAATGACGCTGTTCTAACGTTACATGAAGCTAAATCAAAAGATGAGTTGTTTAATGGATTATCTACAATTTTTACAGAAGAATCCTTTGTGGCTTTTGAAACAGAACTTGTTGCTTTGGCATCTGGTAAAACCATTTGTGAATTTGAGGGAACAGTAAAAACACTATCTGGAAAAGAAAAATATGTAAGTCTGCAATGGGCAGTAGTGCCGGGATATGAAGATACAATGGAAAGAGTTTATGTTTCTACTATTGACATAACAGAACGCAAACAGGCAGAGAGATCTCTGGAACAAAAGTTAAAAGAATTAGAACGGTTCAATAAGGTTATGGTTGGCAGAGAATTAAAAATGATAGAATTAAAAAAAGAGATCAATCAATTATGTAAAAAACTAAAAATGGATAAAAAATACAGAATTTCAGATGATTCTGAATAGTTAACTAAGTAGGAGGTGATATGCATATTAAAACTTCGGATCAGGAAAAATTAAAACTCGGTTTTGGTGAATATACCTGTAATTGGGGACTCCATATTGCAGGCCTGTATCAAAACGAAGAAGAGCGTGATGAAATTATTTATGGTTTTCTTCATCAGGGTGATCTTATGAATGAGTTACAACTTTATTGTCCTGTAGAGCAAACTTCAGAGGAATTCATCGAAAAATATGGTCAGAAATACCCAACCTGTAAACATCATGTCCATGATCCGGCAAAGTTTAGTTTGTTAAGCGCCAAAGACCTGTATTACCCAAACGGCACATTTTCACCTAAAGCCATGGACAAAGGATTGAACTCATTTTATGAAGAATCACAAAAGGATGGGAAAAAAAATGTCCGTGCTACGGCTGAAATGGTATGGGCACTTGAGGCTATTCCCGGAGTTGAGCATCTAATGGTTTATGAATCGAGATTAAATTATTTTATTCCTGGTAAACCATGGATCAGTATTTGCCTGTATAATCTGAATAAGTTTTCCGGAACTCAGATCATGCAGGTTTTACAAACTCATCCATTTACAATATCCGGTGGTGTAATTACACAAAATCCATACTACCAACATCCTGATGATTGGCTCAAACAAAATGCACCTGAATTTTTAAACAAATAAGGTAATGATATGAATTTGTCACATGATCTTTTTTTATTAATGTTCAATCTTTCTCAACTGCGAGAGAAAAAAATAATTACTCAATTATTTTGTGATGGTCTTTCTAAACTGTTTACTCCGGTTATTTTTTGCTATTCAGAGCAGAAGAAGGATAACGTAATTTATAGTGAACAGGCAATAACCAGAAACTCATCCTATGGTTTTATATATAGTGAGAATTTGCCGGATGAAGGAATTTTGCCTCTACTTCAAAATGCTATTCAAATGTTTGCTGTAATTTTAGAACGATTAATCTATGAGCAGAAACTCCACAAAGAAAAACAATCCTTTGAAAAAATTGCAAATGAACGGCTTGAAAAAATTAATAATTATGTTAAAGATCTGGAGAATGCAAAACTTGCATCTTTAAATTTGGTTGATGATCTATATTCCGAAATAAAGTCGAAAGAAATAGTTCAAAAAACCTTGAAGGCAAATGAAGAAAAGTTTCGCAGCTATGTTGAATCTGCTCCGAATGGAATTTTTGTTGCTGATAAACAAGGTCAATATATTGACGTAAATAAAACTGCAGAACAGATTACAGGATATTCCAGAGAAAAACTATTGAACATGAGTTTACTTGAATTATGTCCAAACGATGAACAAATAAAATATGCAGAACATTTTCAAAAAGTAGTTACATTCGGGAAAAATAGTGGTGATTTACCTTTTATTAGAAAAGATGGTAGCTATAGATATTGGACTGTAGATGCTGTAAAGCTAACAGAAGAAAGATTTCTTGGATTTGTAACGGATATAACAGAACGTAAAGAAACAGAAAAAGCATTAATAAAAAGTGAGGAAAGGTATCGTACCATTATAACATCTATGAGTGATATTATTTTTCTTTTGGATAAAAATGATCGGTTTGTAGATGTACATTGTAAAGAAAAATCAGAAGGACTGTATATTGATCGGGATGTATTTTTAGGGAAAAAATTAAAAAAACTTTTGCCGCCACATGTTTCAAGTTTACATGAAAAAATTGCAGAACAAGTACGAGTCACAGGAAAAACTCAACGATATGAATATCCACTTCAAATACATAATAAAGAAATGTGGTTTGTAGCTATACTGGATTTACACAAAGATGGCGAGAGTATTATTGCGACTATTCGTGATATTACTGAACGAAAGAAAAGAGAAGAACAGATAAAATCTTCCCTTAGGGAAAAAGAAGTTCTTATTCAGGAAGTGCATCACAGAGTTAAAAATAATTTACAACTCATTATAAGTTTGTTAAATCTGGAAATGGATCATCATGGTGAAACAACCGAAGCATATAAGGATACAATTAGTAGAATTAGAAAATTTAGCAATATTCACAATAGATTATATAGTCAGGAAGATATTGCTAATATAGATTTTGCAACTACTATAAAAGAGAGTGCAGATGAATTAATTTCAGTGTATTCTAAAAACAACAAAAATGTTTCATTGTCTATTGATATTCCCAATCCCATCATATCACTGGACAAAGCAATTCCATTGGCTCTGATAATAAACGAATTAATTACAAACTCTTTGAAATATGCTTTTGTCACAGATGGCAAAATAAATATTTCAATTCACATCAATAAACATAATCAATTAACCAAATTTGTTTATAAAGATAATGGCAAAGGTACAGCAGATTTTCAGCCTGGATTTGGAACAAAATTAGTAAATATGTTAGCAAAACAACTTGGATTTAAAATTAACATAATAATAGATAATGGGATATGTTATACTTTTATTCAAAAAGAGTCAGAAACAAATAGTTTCTATTTAGATGCAAGTATTCTTTTGGTCGAAGATGAATTTATTATTGCTTTAGACAGAGCCAACAGTTTAAAAAACAATGGATTTAACATAAATAAGGAAGTTATTGACTCCGGCGAAAAGGTTGTTCGTTTTGTTCAAAATGCTAAAATAAAACCATCATTAATTCTTATGGATATTGGATTAGCAGAAAAGATGAATGGGATTGAAGCTGCAAAAGAAATCAGGAAAGATTCAGATATTCCAATAATTTTTATGACCGGATATGAGGATGCTTTAAAAAAAGCAGAAATGTCTTCTATTCCAAACACCGACTTTTTGCAAAAAACATGCTCTGAAGATGAATTAATCTCCACAATTAATAAATGGTTAAATAAAGAAAATTAAATGAACTATCTTTATCATTCTCATTAATTTGCAATTGACACATAGATTTCATATATATTATACAATGCATAATTAATGCATTTGTTTTAAAGTGTTTTACAAGTTAAAATTACATTTTGGAGTCATCATGAAGTCAATTATTAGTAGACTTATTCTACTAACGTTAAGTATATTTATTATTGGAATAATAATTACTTATTATATAAGCAATCATGAAAGCAATAAGAATAATCAAGAATCTATTCATCTTATTACAAAACAATTAAATCATGACATATTAATAACAACACAAAATAATTTACAGAGTATGGTTGAATTGTCTTCAGTTTATAAAACAGTATCTGGAGAGTTGGAGCCTGATAATCGTGAATTAATGATTTCTCTTAATCTGCTAAAAGCAATAAATAACGCAAGTATTGTTTATGTTCTTGATAGTAATGGAACTACAGTTGGTTGTACAATATATGGTGACAATAAAACATTGACAGGACTCAATTATGCTTTTCGACCTTATTTTGTTAATGCAATGAATGGTGAATCTATTATTTATGGAGCACTTGGAGTAACAACAGGAAAACGTGGATTTTATATTAGTGTACCTGTTCGCTCTCAAGATAAGAATGATATAATTGGTGTTGCAGTTGCAAAAATGAAACTTGAATCAATAGATACAATATTAAATGCCCAAAATTTTCCTATGGTTATTCTTTCTCCACAAGGTATTGTATTTGCGTCTAATAATCATGAATGGATATTTAAGTCAGTATATTCAATAGATAAAAATAAAATTGATAAAATTAGAACAAGTAAGCAGTTTGGAAATGAAACTCTTGGTTCCCTTAGTTTCAAATTGTCTGGAAAATTGGTAAAAATTGATAATAAAAATTATAGAATTGTCTCAGAACCTATTTTACAGAGTAATTGGAAAGTTGTTGGGTTATTCCCAAAACAAACTATTAATTTTTCAACATTATTAATTGTTGAATTATCTCTTTTTATAATTGTTTTTAGTTTAGTAATTGGTCTTTATAATTTTTTAAAGTTACGGGACAACGAAAAGCGTTTTAAAACATTTTATAACTCTACTGGAGATGCTATAATATTGTTTAATGCCAAGAAAATAATAGCCTGTAATGATTCTACTTTATTTATGTTTGGGTGTAAAACTGAAAAAGAGTTTTGCGAAAAACGATTAACAGAACTGTCATCTGAAAACCAGGCTAATGGAAAAAAGTCATGGTTGCTGGCAAAAGAATATATCCCTAAAGCAATGAAGCAAAAAAAAATACATTTTGAATGGATATTTAAACGTTTTGATAATGACAAAGAATTCATTTCAGATGTAATAATTTCATCTTTTTATTTAAAAAATGAGCAGATGTTGGAAGCAACTATTAGAGATGTAAGCGATCAAAAGAAAATTCAAGAAGAATTATATCAAATTAGACAGGCTGTAGATTCCTCCGGTAAGGCTATTAGTATTACTTATGCAGATGGCACCTCTTTTTATCAAAATCAAACGTTTAAAGAAATGTTTGGTTATAATCTTGAAACATTTCAATTAATTAATCCTTCGGAATTATTTGCAGATAAGAATATAGCAAAGGAAGTGCATGAAAAAATTATCAGTAAAGGTAGTTATGATGTTGAAGCAATTATGATTCAGAAAAGTGGATCACAAATCAATGTATCTCTTCGCTCTAATTTAGTAAAAAATGAACAGGGAGATGTAACCGGGATAATCAGTGTATATTCTGATATTACCGGGCGCATAAAACAGGAAAACAGAAATTCTTTACTGCATTTTTTACAGGAGCAAGTTCTATTATCTGATTCAGTTGAAGATAAAATATCGATTATTACGGATGCTGTTACAGAAATGGTTTCTTCAGATTTTACCCGAATTTGGTTAATCAAGCGAGGAGATAAATGTACAAAGTGTATTCATGCCACAAATAAAAATGCTGCATATAGGTGTACAGATAAAAAACGTTGTTTACATCTTATAGCAAGTTCTGGAAGATATTCACATATTGATGGAGAAACTTTTTCCAGAGTACCGTATGGACGTTATAACATTGGAAAAATTGCATCAGATGAAGATAATCACTATATCACAAACAAACTTTCAGATGATCCAAGAATACATAATCAAAAATGGGTAGAAGAGCTTGGACTTGTCTCTTTTGCAGGATATAAATTACAAGATTCAAAAGGTAAAATCATTGGTATAATGGCACTTTTTTCTCAAAACATTATAGATCATGAAACAAATGAGTTTATTTCAGGTATTGCCCATTTGGCTTCACAGATTATTGTAATTGCACAGGCTGAGGAGAAGTTACGTGAAACATTGAAACAATCGGAAAAACTAAATGAACACCTTGAGCATCAAACAGCTATTGCCAATCAAATGGCAGCAGAAGCAGAAATGGCGAACATTGCAAAAAGTGATTTTTTGGCAAATATGAGCCATGAAATTCGTACTCCAATGAATGGTGTTATTGGAATGACCAATTTATTATTGGACACAAAATTGGATGATGAACAAATGCATTACGCCAGGATTGTACGTAGTAGTGCAGATGCATTATTGGGTTTGATAAATGATATTCTAGATTTTTCTAAAATTGAAGCAGGTAAATTGGAAATGGAAATACTTGATTTTGATTTACGTGCATTATTAGAGGATTTCTGCGAACTAATGGTACTTAAAACTAATGAGAAAAACTTAGAATTTCTATGTGCTTCTGCACCTGATGTACCAATATTCTTGCGTGGAGATCCGGGACGTTTAAGACAGATACTGATTAATCTCACCGGAAATGCTATCAAGTTTACAGAGAAAGGTGAAATTGCTGTACGAACCAGTCTGATATCAGAAACAGATGAGGATGTATTAATACATTTTTCAATAAAAGATACCGGTATAGGAATTCCAGAAGATAAACAAGAGGATTTATTTGAACAGTTTACTCAGGTAGATACATCAACAACCCGTAAATTTGGTGGTACAGGATTGGGGCTGGCCATTTCAAAACAATTGTCTGAAGCAATGAATGGTGAAATTGGTGTTAATTCTACAATAGGAAAAGGATCGGAATTTTGGTTCACTGCAAAATTCAAAAAACAGAATAAAAAAGAAACGTCATTATCCCTTCCGGATGATGTAAATGGAATACGTATTTTAATTGTAGATGATAATGCAACAAACCGAGAGATTTTAAACATTCAACTTAAAGCCTGGGGAGCAAGACCGGAACAAGCTGCTGATGCTGATACTTGTTTTAAATTATTGAAGGAAGCATCGCAGTCAGGTGATCCTTGTATGATAGCTTTATTGGATATGCAGATGCCAGGAGAAGATGGAGAGATGCTGGGTAAAAGAATAAAAGCTGATGAATCAATTAAAAGTACACAATTGATAATAATGACATCAATTGGCAAAAGAGGTGACGCAAAGAGATTTTATGATATTGGTTTTGCTGCCTATCTTACAAAACCGGTGAAACAAATTGATTTGTTTGAAGCATTACTAACTGTGTTGTCAGGAAAAAAACAAAAGCCACAAAAATCCATTGTTACTCGTCATTCTCTTCGGGAAAACAGGCGTGAAAAAACACGGATTCTATTGGCTGAAGATAACATAATAAATCAGCAAGTGGCTATTGGTATTCTTAAAAAAATTGGGATAAATGTAGATGCAGTCGCAAATGGAGAAGAAGCTGTTATTGCACTGGAAAATGTATCTTATGATTTGGTACTAATGGATTTACAGATGCCAGTAATGGGTGGTATAGAAGCTACAAAGAATATAAGAAGCTCAATGTCCAATGTAATCAATAGTAATGTTCCAATAATTGCTCTTACAGCAAACGCTATGAAGGGAGATAAGGAAAAGTGTTTGGAGGCAGGCATGAACGATTATCTATCTAAACCAATTGTTTCTAAAGACCTTTTAGAAACAATTGAAAAATGGTTGCCAAAGCACAATGATAGTCAAGAAAAATCCTATAAACCAAAAGAGGAAAAGATTTCCCCAAAGCCAATATCTATTCCAATCTTTGATAAAACCGCATTGATAGAGCGAATGTTGGGTGATGAGGAAATGTCTAAAGACATTCTCAAAGCATTTATTCATGATACTCCGGAACAAATAAAAATATTGAAGGAGAAAATTGAAGAAAAGGATATGGGTGCAGTGGAACGACAGGCACACTCTATAAAAGGGTCTGCTGCAATGATTGGTGGAGATGCCTTGGCATCATTTGCATTGACATTAGAACAGGCGGGAGCAGCAGGTGATTTGGATATTGTTAGTAATGGAATATCTGAACTGGAAAATCATTTTCAAATGCTAAAAAAAGAGATAGATAAAATAATATCTTGAAAAGCAATAAAGCCTATAGTCTATAGGCTATAGAGTATAGGGTAATATATTGCGGCTCTATTGTAATAAATACAAAAAAAATAGAATTTAAAGATCCTAGCCAT
>JAOZSG010000104.1 GCA_029939785.1 Fidelibacterota bacterium
TCTCTATCCATTAATTAACAAATTAGGGACAGAGTGATTTACACTAACCCTGGAGTTCTGAGTCAAAGAACATGATTTTTTTAACAAGTTTTACTTTTTAATTAGAGTTGAATGATGTATTTTTATCCAAAATAATTGTGTCATTCAAGTAAAGTATTTTAGGATTGGTAATTTGAATATAAAAATAATTGGATTTTTTTGCATATTGTTATTAGGAAATATTTCATCTGCAAAGATGATGAATAATTCTATTTATAATATTTCTGCAGGGACTATTTCAAATGTTTTATATGTAGATAAAAGCAAACAAAAATTATTTGTTGTTAATAGTAATGCTCCAGGTGAGATTAAAATTATTGATGAATTTCGAATAACTACCGGCAAAAACAAAGGTAACAAAATTAAAGAAGGTGATTTAAAAACACCAGAAGGTATTTATACTATTATAAAAAAGTTACCCGGAGAACAACTCCTCAAAAAATATGGTCCATTGGCTTTGGTACTTAATTATCCAAACTATATTGACAGAATAAACCAAAGATCCGGATCAAATATCTGGATTCATGGTAGAGATGAAGAAATTATCGATAGACAAACACAGGGTTGCATTTCTTTAGAAAACAGTCATATTCTAGATCTTCTTCCCTATGTTACTATAAATGAAACTAAAGTAGTGATTGTTGATAGTGCTTTTATAAATCAAAAAGATGAATATAGAAATAAATTAAAACTAAAAAAGCAATATATTGATTCCTGGTCTAATTTATGGGAATCGGGTAATATAGATGATTATCTTGATTTTTATTCTCCAAAATTTAAATCTGAAAACGGTAATTCATTTCATTCTTTTCAACAGCACAAAAGGAATTTGGAAAAGTTATATACGTGGAAAGAAATTTCAATTGACAGCATTTATTATATCACATCAAAAAAAGAATCTATTGTCGAGTTCATTCAGACCTATACATCCCCTAAGTTTATTTCTACGGGTAAAAAAACATTGACCTTATTATTAGATGAAAATGGTAACTGGAAAATCGTACGGGAACAATTTAAAAGAATAGGTCCTAGAATATATTTCAAAGATTTATTGAGTAAATTTTTGGATTCATGGAGAATATCCTGGGAAGCAAAAAATGTAGATAAATATATTTCGTATTATCATAAATCTTTTAAATCAAATCATTTGACCTATGATGGGTGGTATGAAGACAAAAAATTAAAATTTACACAGTGTAAAAATATTCGAGTAAAAATATATCCAATTACAATTAACAGTTATAAACGAGATATATGGGAAGTAAAATTCAAACAAAAATATTCAGCAGACAGTTACAGTGATTTTGGTGTAAAGACTCTTTTAATAAAAAGAGATCGGAATTCTTTTAAGATTATTAATGAAATGTGGAGACCGTGAAAAAATTAATTATTTTATATATTTTCATAATATTTATTTTTATAAATACAATAAATGCAGAATCTACAAAAAGACCCCGTAAAGAACATTTTGTCTTTTTTAAAAACACACAAAATGAACTTAATGTTTATAAGTTATATGGACGACTTGACGGGAATACAGTTTTTATTCTGGGTGGAATTCAGGGCGATGAACCAGGTGGTTTTTACTCGGCAGACTTATATCCAAATCTTGTTCTTGAAAAAGGAAACTTAATTTTAATTCCAAGAGCAAATTTTCATTCAATTATTACCAACGATCGTGGTCTTAATGGAGATATGAATCGAAAATTCAAAAGTGGAACTCCAAGTGATATAGAGGATGAAATTGTTGAAATTATTAAAAAATATATGGCGGAGTCTGATTTATTTTTAAACCTGCATGATGGATGGGGATTTTATAGTGATATATGGGTAGGACCGGGACGAAATCCAAAAAGGTTCGGTCAATCAATTATTGCTGATACCGACATATATTTCAATGGAAAAGATACATTAAAATTAGAGGATATGGCAAAAGCAGTTTTATTAGAAGTAAACAAAAAAATATCCAACCCTAAGCATCAAATGCATTTTATGAACACTAAAACTTTCGATGAAAAATCAGAATATGATGAGATGAAAACATCTGCAACATATTGTGCACTCACTAATTTTGGTATTCCTGCTTATGGTATTGAATCTTCTAAAAACTTAAACACTCTGGAAGAAAAAATTAGGTATCACAACTATGCTATTAATGAATTTTTAGATTATATGGGCGTTGAACCGGAACATCCGGCTATTATTTATGAACCACCCACACTTTCATATATTACTGTTTTGATAAATAATTATAAAAAAATTGTAGTCCCCAATAATGATACTCTAAGAATACTAAAAGGTGATTCTTTTAAAATTATTCATATTGAATCTAACTATGAGCGTGGTTTAAGTTGTGATGTTGCAAACTGGGGGACAAATCAAGATTTACACAAAGAAATTTTTTTAGATGGTTCATCTGTTGCAACAATCAGTAAAGATAATATGATAATTGGAAAAATATCAATAGTGGTCAATAATTTTACATCTGATCTGATAGCTTACGTTTTTGAAACTAATGGCCGAAAACAAGTTATCCTGGATGGGCAAAGGTTCAAAATAAAACGCGGTGAAAAATTTAAGATATTAGACATACTATCTCAGAATGAAACCAGCAAAAACATTACTGTCAATCTAAAAGGCTATGTGCCCCAAAACGGTAGTAATAAAGGAGAAGACAGAGGGTATTTGATTGATACTGATAAATTATATTGGAAGCGATACTCTTTATATGGAAATGGAAAAGTATATCCAATTTCAGTAAGAAATGGGAAACATGTTATCTCCAAATCATATATAGAGATAATTGATTAAATATTATAGTACAACATAGATTACTATATTGTTTTGGTTAAAGAATTATTTAAAAAAATAAAATTTCTTTTTCCGTTGACTTTACATGTATCGTCTGTTAAATTCAACGGCTTTTTAGTGAGTTATTAGAAATATGAATATTATCAAGGAAGTATTTAATGTTTAAAAAGACAAGTGTTCGATTTGTTATTATTGGTATTGCATTAGCGTTAGCAATAATGACATTATCATGGAGTGTACGCTATTACAATTTTTCTGAAGAAAAAATTGAAAATCTGCGTAGTAAAGGAGAATTGGGAAAATATCAAGATAGAATCTTAAATTTAGGATTAGATCTTCAAGGCGGTATTCATGTTGTATTAGAGGTTAACGTACCTAAATTGATTGAAAGTTTAGCAACCAATAAAACTAATCAATTTTCGAATGTATTAGATGCAGCAAAAAAAGAATACAATGAGAGTGATGCTGGTTTTTTTAGCATTTTTGAAAAACATGTCGAAAATAAAAATCTAAAGTTAGTAAGATTTTTTAATGATAGAGGTTATAAAAATTCAGAAATTATTTCTCGGCTTGAAGCTGAATCTAAGGATGCAACTAACAGAGCAATGGCGGTAATTAGAAATCGAGTTGATCAGTTTGGAGTTTCCGAACCTACTATTCAAAAAGCTGGAACATATCGAATAATTGTTGAACTTGCCGGAGTTACTGATCCGGAAAGAGCTAAACAGTTAATCCAAAAAACAGCCTTATTAGAATTTATTTTACTTAAAGATCCTCTCGTAACACAATCATTTATCTCTGCTGTGGATGATTATCTAAAAACAGGAACAGCAAAGATTGCTTCTTTAGATACGTCGGCTCTTGAAGATTCCACCGTTGCATTGAAAGAATCAAAAAATAAATCTATGAATATTAATGAACTGCTTGGTACATCAGAAGATACATCTGTAATTGCCTCCGGTGAAAGTGACGAAAATAATGTTGTCGTAGATGAAAAACTTTTTGCAGATAAACCTTTTTCTTCTTTACTAAGAAATCTTGGTGACATGATTGGTGTTCCTGAAGATAATTTATATGCAGTTAAAAAAATTCTAAAAGACTCAAGTGTTGTAAAATTACTCCCTTATGACTCTCAGATTGTCTGGGGTGCAAAACCGGAAATAAGAACATTAAATGACGGAACAACACGCAGTTATTATTTGCTTTATCATTTGAAACGTGATACAGATCTTCATGGAAAATATATTACAAACGCAAATGCAAATGTAGGTGGTGCGGGATCAAATGCCGGACAACCGGTAATAAACTTTCAATTAAATAATGAAGGCTCAAGAAAGTTTTCAAGACTAACCGGAGCAAATATTAATAAAAGATTGGCAATTGTGCTGGACAAAAAAGTTTATATGGCACCTAATATCAGATCAAAAATTCCTAATGGAAGCGGCGTGATTGAAGGTTTTGCAAATATGGCTGAATCAAAAGACATTGCTATTGTTTTACGTGCAGGTGCTTTACCTGCTCCAATTGATGTAATCGAAGAACGTTCTGTTGGACCGACACTTGGTAGAGATTCTATTGAACTCGGCACAAAACTTGGTGTTATTGGATTTATTTTTGTTGTGGTATTTATGGTTATATATTACAAAGGATCCGGTCTTTTGGCTGATATTGCGTTATTAATGAACTTATTATTTGTTCTTGCAATATTAGCGGCACTGAAAGCAACTTTAACATTGCCCGGTATCGCGGGATTAATTTTGACAATTGGAATTGCTGTAGATAATAATGTACTTGTATTTGAACGTATCAGAGAAGAATTAGATAAAGGCAAAACTGTAAAATCTTCAATCGATAGTGGATATGGAAAAGCTTTTGTTACTATTCTTGATGCAAACATAACAACAATTTTCACTGCTCTTATTCTGATGCAATTTGGAACCGGTCCTGTAAAAGGTTTTGCCATAACTCTTCTTTGGGGTGTGGTTGCAAGTTTCTTTACAGCGATATTTGTAACAAGAACAATTTATAATTATAGAACAGAACATAAAATATTAGAAAAACTAAGTATATAATATAGGGATTTTGTAATGCGATTTTTAAAAGATACACATTTTGAATTTGTTAAATTCAGTAAGACTGCGACTACAGTTTCTGCTATTATTATTGTACTGAGTTTAATATCTATTTTTGCAATAAGGGGCTTGAATTATGGAATTGATTTTTCAGGTGGTACTCTTATTCAATTGAAATTTGACAAAGAAACCACTTCTACGGATCTTCGAAAAGATCTCGCAAAAGTAAATTTAGATAAAAGTGTAATTCAAAAAGCTGGTGGACCAAATGAGTTTTTTATCAGAATAGCACAAAGTGAAGAAGAAATAGATGCACAGGAAACTTTGGAAGAAGTTTTGAAAGTTTCCGGCAGAAAATATGAAATTCTAAAGACAGAAAAAGTTGGACCGAAAATAGGTGGCGAATTACGTAGAGATGCTGTAAGAGCCATTATTTGGGCTATCATCGTTATTGGAATTTATATTTCAGTTCGTTTTGAATTTCGTTTTGCAATTGGAGCCGTTATTGCCCTGATACATGATGTTATATTTACTCTTGGAGTTTTTTCTTTATTACAATTTGAAATTTCGCTTTCAACAATTGCGGCTTTTCTGACAATTGTAGGATATTCATTAAACGATACTATTGTACTATATGATAGAATTCGTGAAAATATGAAGAAAAATAAAAGAGTCAATATTGAAGAACAAGTTAATAGTAGCATAAACCAAACTATCAGTAGAACAATCATAACATCTTTTACAACATTTATTGTCGTTCTTGTTCTTGCTTTTTCTAATGGCGAAGTTCAGGTTTTTGCTTTTGCTATGATTATTGGTGTATTGGTTGGAACTTATTCCTCAATTTATATTGCAGGTCCTGTAATTATTGCATGGGAAAATAAAGTAAAAACAAAAAAGTAATGTATTTATATATATAAATGATAAAATGCTCCTGATTATGGGAGCATTTTATATTTAAAAAGGACAATAATATGTCAGTGGTTTCAATACTAGGTGCTCAGTGGGGTGATGAAGGTAAAGGGAAAATAGTTGACATCCTTTGTGAAGATATTGATTGTGTCGCAAGATTTCAAGGTGGAGCAAATGCCGGACATACTATATTGATTAATGGTGAAGAAACCATTTTACATCAATTACCCAGTGGTGTTATGCGTGAAAATATAAAATGTGTGCTTGGTAATGGAATGGTTATTGACCCTGTTGCTCTTCTTGATGAAATCAAGATGGTTGAGAGCAAAGGATTAAAAATAAGAAATAGATTATCTATCTCTTCTCTCGCAAATGTAGTGACACCATTACATAAAGCACTTGATACATCAAACGAAACATCTTTAGGCGAAATGGCAATTGGTACTACAAAAAAGGGAATAGGGCCATGTTATGCTGATAAAATTTCTAGAAATGGGTTTTTGTTTAAAGATTTAAATAATCTTGCTGATATAAAAAAATCTCTCGAAGAAAAAACAGAAAATTCAATAAATAGGAAATATATTAAAGAGTCCGATAAAAAATTATTGAAGGATCAATACAATGAGTTTTATAAAGCCTGTGAAATTTTAAGAGACTATACAACAGATACTATCTCTATGTTAAATGAGATGATTAAACAAAACAGCAAAATACTTGTTGAAGGTGCTCAGGGTAGTTTACTTGATATTGATTTTGGCACATATCCTTTCGTGACATCATCCAATACAACTGCCGGTAATATTTCCACAGGACTTGGAATAGGACCTACAAAAATTGACAAGGTGCTTGGAGTAGTAAAAGCTTATTTAACCAGAGTTGGAGCAGGACCTTTCCCAACTGAATTAAATGATAATGACGGTCAAAAATTACAAAAAACTGGTTTTGAAATCGGAGCGACAACCGGAAGACAAAGAAGATGTGGTTGGTTTGATGCTGTTCTTGGTAAATATAGCTCTCAAATTAATGGTTTTACATCCATCATTATCACTAAACTAGATGTTCTTGATGAATTTGACGAAATAAAAATATGTACGAAGTATAAGAATGGAAAATTCCCTGATATTAATCTAAAAGACGCCGAACCCGAATATATAATTCTACCTGGTTGGAAATCTTCTATCTGTAATATTAGAGACTTTGATAAACTGCCTGAAAATGCAAAAAAATATCTCGCAACATTAGAAAATTTATTAGATGTCAGGATAAGTCATATATCTGTAGGAAAAGGCAGAGAACAAATTATTACACGATAAATTTGATAGCTTTTTTGTGTATTGACTTAGAAATGATTTTTTTCTATATTATTAAGAATAAAATTACGTACTAATCACGTTTTTTTAAAACAACAAACTCAGAAGAATAGAAGTAATTTGCGCTCAGATTATACTGACCCAAACAAATCAACAACAGATTTAGATACCGAAAAAAGTATCAGACCGAATTCTTTTTCAGAATTTATTGGTCAAAAAAATGTTGTCAATAATCTTGATATATATATATCCGCCGCAAAAGCAAGAGGCGAACAGCTTGATCATGTCCTGCTTTTTGGTCCTCCGGGACTTGGAAAAACAACTTTAGCACACATTATTGCCAATCAAATGGAAGTTAATGTTAAATCAACCTCCGGACCGGTAATTGAACGAGCTGGTGATTTAGCCGGAATGTTGACCAATTTAACTTACAAAGATGTGTTTTTTATAGATGAAATCCATCGGTTAAACAATGTAGTCGAGGAATATTTATATTCTGCTATGGAAGATTTTACTATAGATATAGTAATAGACAAAGGACCAAGTGCAAGAAATGTCCAATTAAATCTTGATAAGTTTTCATTAGTAGGTGCTACAACCAGGCTTGGACGGTTAACCTCTCCAATGCGTGATCGGTTTGGTATAATTCTTAGAATGGAGTATTATACTCCTGCTGATTTATTTCAGATTTTAATGCGTTCTGCAGATATACTGGATATTGAATTAACCCAGGATGGTGCTGAAGAGATCGCCAAAAGATCAAGAGGAACTCCCCGTATAGCAAATCGAATTTTACGACGAACCCGAGATTATGCACAGGTCAAAGGAAATGGTATTATTGATAAAGTAATATCAGACAAATCTTTAAAATTACTGGAGATCGATGATCTAGGATTAGATAATATGGATCGGCTGATTTTGAAAACCATTATAGAAAAATTTGATGGCGGACCAGTAGGATTAAATAGCTTAGCTGTTGCAATTTCTGAGGATTCTGAAACAATTGAAGATGTTTATGAACCATATTTAATACAAAACGGACTTTTGCAAAGAACAGCAAGAGGACGAAAAGCAACTCCGAAAACATATGGATATTTTAATATACCAGTGAAGTCAGAACAAAAAACATTGTTTTAATGAAAATAGAAAAAAATATAGGAGAAAAATATGAGACTTTCTGATTTTGATTATGAATTACCGGAAGAATTAATTGCAACCCATCCGGTTGAAAAACGAGATCACTCTAAATTAATGGTTGTTAACAAAGCTAATAGAAAGTTTGAACATAAACATTTTTATGATATAATTGATTATCTAAAAAAAGGCGAACTTCTTGTTTTAAATTCTACGAAAGTCTATCCTGCTCGTTTACATGCAATAAAAGACAGAACAGATGCAAGAGTAGAATTATTTCTTTTAAGAGAATTATCTGACAATCTTTGGGAAGTAATGGTAAAACCTGCACGTAAAGTTCGAATAGGCAATAAACTTAATATATCTGATACTTTACAATGTGATGTCATCGATAACACTGTTTCGGGTGGACGTGTTGTAAGGTTTAAAAATGCTACACAGGAAGAAATATATAAGGTTATTGATGAAATTGGTGAATCTCCATTACCACCATATATCAAAAGAGACCCAATCGAAGATGATAAAACAAATTATCAAACTGTATATGCAGAAAGCCGTGGAGCAGTTGCTGCACCTACTGCAGGTTTACATTTTACTCCTGAACTTTTAGAGAAAATTAAAGAAAAAGGAGTTGAAATTGCTTCAATAGTACTACATATCAGCCTGGGAACTTTTAATCCGGTTACGGTTGAAGATTTATCAAGACATAGAATGCATTCAGAATATTACGAAGTATCCCCACAGGTTGCGTTAAAAATAAATGAAGTTAAAGAAAAAGGCAAAAGGGTAATTGCTGTAGGAACTTCTGTAGTACGTGCACTTGAAACAGTTACGGTTTCCGGATTCCAGGTAAGTCCAAGACGAGGCTGGACAGATAAATATATTCACCCACCTTATGATTTTAAAATGGTTGATGCAATGATAACCAATTTTCATCAACCAAAATCAACATTGATGACACAGGTTGCTGCTTTTTCTGATCTTGAATTAATACAAGCGGCATATAAAGAAGCCATTGAAAAAAAATACAGATTTTATAGCTATGGCGATGCAATGTTCATTGAATGATGAAAAAATATAGTTCATCAATAATTGTAGCAGCAGGAACAGGCAGCAGAATGAATTCTGTCATCCCCAAACAATTTCTAAAAGTTGGTGGAAAGCCTGTTCTTTATCATACTATTATAAAATTTGACAAAGCAAAATATGTAAAAGAAATTATTCTTGTAATATCACCTGAGTATATTGATTCAAAAGAATTAGAAGAATCAATTCCCAAACAATTATCTAAAACATTTAAAATAGTTCAGGGTGGCGATACGAGACAACAATCAGTAAAAAATGGATTGGACCAGGTCTCACCAGATATTCCTATAGTAATGACTCATGATGGCGTCAGACCTTTAATAGAACCGCAAATGATAGATAAAGCAGTAATACAATGTGGCAAAAAAGACGGAGTAATTTTTGCCATTCCGGCTATAGATACTTTGAAGGAAGTAGAAAACAATATTATAAAAAAATCATTGGATAGGGATAAGATTTGGCAAATGCAAACTCCCCAGGTTTTTAAAAAAGAGATTTTACAACAAGGCTTTGATTTGGCTGAAAAAGATAATTTTTTTAGTACTGATGAAGCATCTTTGGTTGAACGTCTTGGAATTGCTATACATATTATTCAAGGCAAAAAGAGTAATATAAAACTAACAGTTAAAGAAGATATTCAGATTGTAGAGGCATTGCTAAAAAATGAAAATTAAAACAGGAATCGGTCAGGATAGTCATCGGTTTGAGAATAATCAATCAGTCAAAAAACTTATTTTGGGCGGTGTTGAATTTGAAAATTATCCGGGATTATCAGGAAACAGTGATGCTGACGTTGTATTGCATTCTATTACCAATGCTGTTTCAGGAGTGACAGGAATAAATATTCTTGGTGAAATTGCGGATAAAATGTGCTTAAAAAATGGTATAATAGATAGCAGGGAATATCTTAAAGAAGCCTTAAAACATTTAGATGGTTTTATCATTTCCAATATTTCAATAAGCATAGAAGGGAAAGAACCAAAAATCAATCCTAAAATAAATGAAATGAAAAAAAGC
>JAOZSG010000105.1:0-4621 GCA_029939785.1 Fidelibacterota bacterium
AGAATTTTCATAAAACTCCAAATATCTCAGATGTTTTTATAAATAAACTCTGAAATTAATTAATATTTTAAAATTATTATTTTTCTCATCAACTAAATCATTGAACCATTAATTTTAATGAGTCAATATATGAGATTTAAAATTTATTAGCAAATTATAATTTTAATTTTATTTATGAGATAAATGAAGATATTTTTACAGTAAATATGAAATTTAATTTTTTGTAATAAGATTTTTTACAGTAGCTATTTCAATGAATGATGCACCATGAGCCGGACCGAAATTGCCAGCAAGTATTATAACTCTATCACATTTTTCTAAAATAGATCTATCAGATAATTTATCAAGTGCTTTCTGGACAAATTCTTCGGAAGATTTTACAGGATCAATATAATGTGCACTTATACCATAGGATAAAGCGAGTTCGCGTTTGATTCGTTTTTCATAACACATAGCATAAATAGTGTTTTCACCTCTATAAGCAGAAAGATTTCTAATAGTTCTTCCTGATGCTGTGTCAGCAATAATAGCTTTTGTTGAAAGTTCTTTTGATGCAACAACAGCTGATCTGGCGAGAAAAGATGATATGTCATCATTTAATACTATTGCACTATCATTATAATTATGTTTAGTATTTTCGACTTCCTTTGCAATATCAACCATGACTTTTACTGCTTCTTGTGGATATTTCCCATAAGTAGTTTCTCCACTAAGCATTATTGCATCAGTTCCATCAAAAATGGCATTTGCAATATCACTTACTTCAGCACGAGTAGGGCGTGGATTTTTTATCATTGTATGAAGCATTTGAGTTGCTACAATTACTGGTTTGCGACGCAAAATACATTTATTAACAATATCTTTTTGTATAACAGGAATTTTATTTTGAGATATTTCAATAGCAAGATCACCACGGGCAACCATGATTCCATAAGCATAATCCAGTATTTCATCAATATTATCAACACCTTCCTGGTTTTCTATTTTTGCGATAATTTTAATTTTGCTGTTATGTTTATCTAAAATATTTTGTATTGCGAGAATATCTTCTTTGTTTCTTACAAAAGAATGAGCAATGAAATCTATATCATTTTCAATAGCAAAACTTATGAAACTGTGATCCTTTTTATTTAGACTTGGTAAATTAATTCTCACTGAAGGAGTATTTACACTTTTATTTTGCTCTATTATTCCATCATTTTCAACCCGACATGTTGCAATGTTGCCATTTTTTTTTGTGACAGTTAATTCAATTTCACCATCATCAATCAGAATAGTATTTCCAATATTAATATCTTTAACATAATTTTTATAAGTAATTGAGAATGTATTTGCATTGTACTTATCATTTATGTCACAATCACAATCAATAAACACTATATCGTCTTTTTTTACTTTAATATCGTGATTGTTTAGAATTCTGACTTCCGGACCTTTGGTATCAACAATGAATGGTATGTTGCATGAAAATGACCGAACATTCTTTATGATTCTAATTGCAGTTTCAGGTGTTTGATGAGCTGTATTAAGTCTGACAATATCCATGCCGGTTTTATATAAAGATTTTAAAAAATCCGTATCACATTTTCTGTCAGATATTGTTGCTATTATTTTTGTTTTCTTTTTCATTTATAAATTTTCCATGTTTTTATTCTGATTAAAAATATATAAGTAATAGTATCTAATTTACAACACCTTGAGATTTTAAAAAAAATTATTGTTGTTTAAATTGATTCGTATAATTATAACATAATTGATTTTAACAAGTTGTGATTATTAATTGTTCCTAAAATAGTCTGTTTGTTATTTTTATTAAAAAAATAATTATAAATACTGTTTTATATCAAAAATATTTGCTATATTTTACTTACGAGAAACTTACGAGTAATTAAAAAGTGAGATTAATATGAAATTATCACCTAAAAAACAACGATTTGTAGAGTTTATTGAAAACTTCATAGGAGATTATGATCGTTCTCCAACTTTTACGGAGATGATGGAAGGTTTGAAAATTAAATCTCTTGGGACAATTAATTGGTATGTAAAAGAATTAGAAAAATCTGGTGTTATCAGGCGTGCAAAAGGGTTTAATGGAAAACGTGGATTGGAAATAGTAGGGCAGATATCTGAAACTTCTTTACCATTATTAGGGCAAATCACAGCTGGTTATCCATTGGAAGAAGTAGAAAATCTGGAATATATCGAAGTGCCACCTTCTTTTATTCACCCGGAAAATTATGTGCTTAAAGTAAATGGAGATTCCATGATTGATGATAATATTCAGGAAGGAGATTATGTCGTGATCAGGAAAAAAACAGATGCAAATAGTGGCGATACTGTTGTGGCTTTTGTAAATGAAGAAGCGACTCTGAAACGATATTATCCTGCTCCGACCGGTATAGAACTTCACCCGAGAAATCCGGAGTATGATGTTATAAAAGTAGGAATAGAAGATGATTTTCGTATCGGTGGGATTGTTTTGTTTGTTTTCAGAATGTATTAATTAATTGAACTGGTTGAATTGACGTGCTCTGCGAAACGAAGTGAAGAAGAGTAGCCCAACCCATTTTTAGCGAAACGGAGTGAGCCAATCCGTCAAAGGCCGAATCTTCGTCTGGGTTTTGGCGGATTCGGAGTGGGAAATACGGAATATTCAAGTGAAAAGAAGTAAAGAAAACATAAAGAAAAATATCCGTGTTAATCATGTTAATCTGTGAGCCAATAAAAAAGAAAAAATTTAAAGGTAGTGTCAAAAGTTTAATGAAAAAATGAAAAAAAGAATGAATAGGATGAACAGGATAAAAAGTTAAACAATCCGGTAAATCCTGTCTAAAAGAATATAAAGAGGAAATTATGAGAATATTAATGCAAATAATAACCCAAAAGATCAGTTTTAAAAATTTAATGATGGGTTCATCTAAAATCAGTATTACTAACCGTAAACCCGTAGAAATAAAAAAAAGAGACGAATTATATCTTTCTGATTTTTTGTTACAGATTATGAATGAAAAATAATTGTTGATATTAAATATGATAAAATGTCAAATAATACAATATTTCATATAAGGCTAAATGATTTTGAGTTGCAGGCAGAACGAATGCTTGATGGTTCGATCCGTACAAGACCTGTTGCGATAATATCTTCAAATCATCAAAATGGTACAATTATATCCCTTTCCAATGAAGCAATAAATGAAGGCTTTTATAATGGTATGAAAGTATCATTAGCCAGAAAAATGTCTCATAGAGTTAAACTATTACCTTATAATAATGCTCTTTACGGTAAAATGCATAACTATGTTTTTAAATTACTTCGTTCATTTTCGCCCATAATTGAACCCTCTGTTTTTGGACAGTACTATGTAGATATGACAGGTACAGACGGACTTTATAAAAATCCTTTTCGGGCAGGATATTTGATATCAAAAGATATAAATAAACGTGCAGATCTAAATAACAGAGTCGGAATAAGTATTAATAAACTTGTGAGCAATATATCCACTGCAGTTGTACAGGAAAGGATTAATAAAATTGATAAAGGTAATGAACCGAATTTTCTTGCTCCTCTTGCATCTCAAATCTTACCAAGTTCACATGATGTCAATGTGCAGAAAATTTTGAGATTTTTATATTTGGAAAGAGTGAAAGAAATTCAGGAAATTACATCTCGGACCGACATAGCTAAAACTTTGTTTGGAAATAATTATAAGAGAATTTCGTTGGAAGCCAATGGAAAAGATAATTCGATTGTGCAACCACCAAAAATGCGTGATCACATAATACGCCAGACAATATTGAAAGAAGATACAAATGATGAAGAAATTCTTGACGCTGTTGTGACCAGTTTGGCAGAACAACTGGCCTATTATTTACGTAAACGCCGTCAGATATCACAATCGGTAACGGTTGAAGTACATTATACTGATGGTTTCAAAAAAGTACGAAAAGGGAGCATTTTTTTTAATGATGATGAAACTGTTTGTGAAGTTTGTCGTAATCTGTTCGTAAAGGCAAACTATCGTCGTAACAGAGTCAGAACAGTTATAATTGATGCTACTAAATTTCAGGCAGCATCCTATCAGCTGACTATGTTTGAGCAACCAAAAATTGATGAACTTTCCCGTACATTGGATAAGATTAGAAATAAATATGGATTTGCCTGCATTAAAACTGCTTCCGAAATGATGATAAAAACAGGAACGAAGAGAATGGAAGGTTTGGTGCTTGATGTTTGATATTTGGTGCTTGATATTTGCTATCTAATTCTCGTTCCCAAAGCCTTTTTTGGAGACGAGAATTAAATAGTTATTCTGTTGAAAGACTGTGGTTTTCAGTATGTCAGTAATTTGGTTTACGACTGGTTTTTTTTAACAGTACTTAATGACATTTTTTAAATCCCTGAAAGGGATTAATTTGAATAACCATGGATGAAATCCATGGACAAGGAAGTAAAAAAATCAACCCTGAAATGGGTTGAACAAATATAAACTTAATGAAATAGGACTTTGACTGGTATTAATATAGAGTAAAGGTAGAATTAAATGGAAAGCACGCAAAAAAAAAGACAAATACGCCAATTCAACTCTTCTTCACTTCGTTTCGCAGAGCACGCCAATTCAAC
>JAOZSG010000105.1:4721-10377 GCA_029939785.1 Fidelibacterota bacterium
ACGCCAATTCAACTCTTCTTCACTTCGTTTCGCAGAGCACGCCAATTCAACCAGTTTAACTAATTCAACTAACTCATGTTTAATCACTTAAATACACATTCCAATTACTCACCAATGTCCGGGACAAATTCTATTACAGAACTTGTGAAAAGAGCAAAAGAATTACGTCAACCTATGCTGGCATTGACTGAAAAGAACGGCCTGTGGGGTTTTATTCATTTTATCCAGAAAGCAAAAGAACAGGATATTTTACCCATTGCCGGAACAAACATAATTACGAATAATGCTGATATTATTCTTCTCGCTGAAAATCAAAAGGGGTATGAAAATATTTGCCATGTTATTTCGCGGGTTCATGACAATCCTGATAGATCTATCGCAGAAATTATGAAATCACTTACTCAAGGTGTCTATATACTTGCTCATCAGAAAAAAGTATTAAAAGATTTAAATGTACTTGTTTCTAACTCTCATCTCTTTGTAGAAATGCGATGTGGAATGTCTGAGAAAGAGGCAGAAAATCTTGCCAGAGAATATAAACTGGAATTGATTGCGACAGGTGATGTTTGGTTTTTGCGTACTGAAAATCAACAAACACATAAGATTCTTAGAGCAATAGAAAAAAATACCACTCTGTCACAATTAAAAAAAAGTGATTATAAAAATGAAAGACATTATTTTCGTTCCGAAGAGGAAATGATAGAGCTATTTCCAAATAATTTAACAGCAATCAACAATACACATTATCTCGCAGAACGATGCAAAACCGATTGGAATTTTGTGAGTACTATATTCCCCGGATTATCTCTGAAAGAAAGTCACCAGGCTAATAAGAAATTACGAAAGATGGTATTTGCAGGAGCAAAGAAAAGATATGGCGATATTTCTGATACTATAACAAATCGAATAGACCATGAAATGTCAATAATTTGCAGGAAAGGGTTTTCACCTTATTTTTTGGTTGTTTATGACCTTGTTAAACATTCGAAAGCATCGACAATAGGACGAGGATCCGGAGCAGCTTCAATCGTATCCTATTGTTTATTTATTACTCAGGTTGATCCTATCAAATACAACCTGCTTTTCGAGCGATTTATTCATCCTGAACGGGTTGATATGCCGGATATTGATATTGATTTTCCATGGGATGAACGAGATGATGTATTGGAATATGTCTTCAATAAGTATGGCAAAGAACGTACAGCAATGGTTTCCAGTCAGGTATTTATGCAACCCCGATCATCAATTCGGGAAGTAAGCAAAGTTTTTGGGCTTTCCAATGAAGAGATAAAAGCTGTAACAAAAAGAATCGGATATCACAGACATCACAAACAAATGCTTGACTGGATAAAAACGGATAATCGATTCAAAAATCTGAATATTGATAAAACTCTGGAAAATATTATAGTTCAAAGCCAAAAGATACTTGGTGCTTTTCAATTCCCGTCAGTTCATCCGGGAGGAGTAATAATAGTTCCCGATGATATGCGGAAATATGTGCCGGTATTGACTGCCCCCAAAGGTGTGCAGATAGTTGAGTGGGAAAAGGATCAGGTTGAGGATTCCGGTTTGCTAAAAATTGATGTTCTGGGGAATCGTTCTCTCGCTGTTGTTCGTGATACTTTAAAGCAATTAAAATTGTACAGAAAAATTAATTTGAAATATCATGAAATAGAAGCAACTCATGATGAGAAAACAGAAGAGCTCATGAAATCCGGAAAAACCATGGGAGTTTTTTATATAGAAAGTCCTGCTACGCGTCAGCTGCTTAAAAAGGCAGGTGTCGTTGATTTTGAGCACGTTGTAATTTATTCATCCATAATTCGCCCCGCTGCAAATCGTTATACAAATCTTATGTTGGAACGGATTCATGGAAAATCCTGGAAACTTATCCATCCTGATCTTGAGTGTCTTGCTGAAAGTTATGGTATCATGGTTTATGAAGAGCAGGTTTCTCTTGTTGCACAGAAAATTGCCGGTTTTAGTTATAAGGAATCTGATTATTTACGAAAAGTAATTTCGCGGCCTGCATTGCGTCATGTAAAACCTTTATGGAAAAATAAATTTTTTATTAATGGACAGAAACGAGGATATTCATCTCAACTTCTGGATACACTTTGGGGAATGATAGAATCTTTTTCCGGTTATTCATTTTGCAAACCGCATTCTGCTTCTTTTGCGAAATTATCTTTTACATGTGCCTATCTTAAATCTCATTATCCTGCAGAATTTCTTGCAGCCGTAATTAGTAATCAGGGAGGATTTTATTCATCCTATGCTTATTTGAGTGAAGCCCGACGCTTTGGAATAAAAATATTGAAACCTCACATAAATCTCAGTGAATTAAAATATAAAGGTAAAAATGATAAAATCCGTTTAGGATTCATGGCAATTAACAATCTGAAAAGAAAGACTGTAAATGCGATTTTGAAAGAGCGAAAATCTGGATTTTTTAAGTCACTTGAGGATTTCTTTTTTAGGATGGATATTGATTTTTCAGATGCAATGGTTTTGACAAACAGTGGATGTTTTGCAGAATTAGAGTATGATTTGACTCACAAAGAGATTGCATTTCGTGTAGCGACTCATTGTTTGGAAAAAGATGAACAAAATGAAACAGGGACTAATGAATCATTTCAACTTTCTTCTGCAAAAGAGTCATTACCTTTCCATGAAATGGTTAATCTGGAGATTGAATCTTTTGATTTTTCGGTTTCACAACATCCTCTTGAAAATTATCTTCCAGTCATTGAGAAGAAGATAAAAAAAGCAGTCAATCTTAATAAATATAAAAACAAGACTATAAATCTTGCAGGTGTTTTTATAACCAGAAAAATTACGAGTACAAAGAATAAAAGATCTATGGAATTTGTTACTTTTGAAGATGAGACAGATATTTTTGAATGTGTAATGTTTCCTGATGTTTATGAAAAATATGGGGATTTATTAAATTGGGAAAAACTTTTTATAATCCGGGGTAAAGTAGAAGAAGCCTGGGGAGTGTTTACCCTTACTATAGAAAAATTGGGAAGTTTATCCAGAATAGTTGAGAAAATGGAAGATTGATGAAAATATTTTGGAGTTTGATTGTAATACAATATATTAATATGTAATAAGTTTGGAGCAAATTATGTGTGGCAGAAAAACATTAACTAAAGATAAATTAGAAATAATAGCAAACTATCTCGTTGAACAATGGGAAGAAGATTTCGTCTGGAAACCAAGTTTTAATATTGCTCCAACCCACATCACCCCAATTCTGTTACATGATCAGGTCAGAAAAATAAAGCCGATGAGATGGGGATTGATTCCTCATTGGGCTGATGATATGAAAATTGGTAACAAAATGATAAATGCCCGAAGTGAAACATTAACTGAGAAAAGAACTTTTTCCAACTTGTTAAAACAACGGAGATGTGTGGTAATCAGTGATGGGTATTATGAATGGAAGATAGAAAAAAAAATTAAGCGACCTTATTATATTCATTATGCTGATAATTCTTTTCTATCCATGGCAGGTTTATGGAGTACATGGATTAATCAGGCAGGTGAAAAAATAAATTCTTATACAGTAATTACAACTTTACCACAAGAAGAAATCAGCCATATCCATAATAGAATGCCCGCAATATTATCCGGTAAAGATATAGAGAAATGGTTGAATTGTGAAACTTCTTTAGATATTGCTTTGGAATTGTTAAAACCAATTGAACAAAAACTGAAATATTATCCTGTTTCGATTTTTGTTAATTCACCTATGAATAATTCTATAAAATGTATACAACTTATGAATGATAAAGAATTATCATTGTTATAATATTACTAATTTTTAGGCATTTATAATTTATAAGGGACGTCTGAACATATGCAATATTATTTTTCTGTATAACCGATATGATTTATTTTTTGAGAGTTTTTTCAATTTCTTTATACACATCGTCTAAAACCTGTTGCCATTCTCCAAAAATTTTTTGTCTGAAAATTTTCATTGTTGGATACCATGGACTATCATTACGATCAAGCATCCAGCGCCATTCTGGTTGATAAGGAATAATAAGGAGCACTTTTTTTGCCAAGGCACCTGCAAGATGTGCCACAGCCGTATCAACACTAATAATAATATCCAGTTTTTCAATTATTGCAGCAGTATCTGCAAAGTTATTAATATGTGCAGATAGATCTTGAATAAAATTGAATTCAGAATTATGAATGATTTCATTTTCTTTACTTAAATGAAGACTGTAAAGTTTTATATTTTCTTGTTTTCCAAGAGTGGAAAAATATTTTGGATGACATGAACGATTTATATCATTTTTATTCTTAATATTTCCAGACCAGACAATTCCAATATTAGTAAGATTTTTATTGAATTGGAGTTTGTTAACTATTTTTTGTTGATATGAACCAGGTACTTGTAAATAAGGTGAAGAACAGGGAATACTTTTCAAATTAGTTTTTAAAATTGCCGGTAAACTGAGTAAAGGAATATGATAATCAAATTCATTATCCGAAACAGATTTTTTGGGACGAATTTCATCATAAGTTGATAAAGTTTGAAGTAAATCAATTAACTGAGGTTGACATTCAAAAATCAATTTTATGTTTTGTTTTTTTAAGAGACTTAAATATCTGCAAAAATGAATAGTATCACCAAAACCTTGTTCAGCCCACACAAGAAGAGTTTTATTTTTAATTTGCTGCCCATTCCATAAAGGTTTTGAATATTTTCTCATATTAAATGTTGGAAGATTCCAGCGTTGTTCATAATCCTGCCAACCTTTTTCAAAATTTCCAGTTAATAAGTAAATGAGTGATCGTGAAAATATTGCTTCGTAGTATCTTGGCTCTAGTTCAATAGCTTTATTATAATGTATAAGAGATTTTGAATATTCTGATTTTTTTTGTAATACATTTGCTAAATTTCCATAAAACTTTGGTGTATTTGGATTAATTTTTATAGCTTTATTAAAAATATTTTCACTTTCTTCTAATCTTCCAAGTTTATTTAATATTAAACCTAAGGCATTATAACCTTCTTCGAATTCTGGTGTACGAGTTATTAATTTTTGGAAACATTCAATAGCATCCAGCGGTCTATCTAATTTTTCAAATAGTAATCCTAAGTTTAAGTATGCAAATGTAAATGTTGGTTTAATTTTAATTGCTATTTGATAACAATTAATTGCTGAGTCAAATTTTCCGATAGCATGTAAAACATTACCCATGTTAAAATATGGTTCGGGTATATTAGGATTTAGTTGAATTGCAATTTTATAAAATTTTATAGCATTGACATATTGACCCATTTGTTGAAGAAGATTGGCCAAGTAGAAAATTGCCTCCAGGTAATTAGGTTTTAATTGTATTGCTTTTTTATAATTTTCTATTGCTTCATTATATTTACGATCTTTTTTTAAACGTTGAGCAATATTAAAGTAGAAAATAGCGTCATTATTCGGATTATTAGAATTTTTTGAGGTGCTTTTTTTTGTCTTTTTACTAGAATAATTTTTTTTAATATTCGGCATTATAAACTTTCTTGTAATTTATTAAAAATGACAATTAGTATGCCACACATTTATATTTATTATTAATTATATAGTATTTTTATTAAGTATCATCAAAATATATGAAAAATTATATTAATTATATAATT
>JAOZSG010000408.1:0-2440 GCA_029939785.1 Fidelibacterota bacterium
AAAATTCACATTCTGTTTCATTTGAACATGTTCCGAAACCAAGCTCATCCATTTTATTAATCATTGAAATTACTCTTTCATGTGCTTCGATTTTTCCTTGTGGAAGATGAGCCAACTGTGAGATTTTTGCACTGGTGAAAAGCATTGCTGATGCATTTGGACATGAAGCAACACAGGCTCCACAGCCAATACATTCAGCAGCATCCATTGCAATTTCTGCAATGTTTTGCGGAATTAGGATATTATTTGCATCAGGTGCTTCACCTGTATTCACAGAAATATAACCACCTGCCTGTATAATTTCATCCAATGCACTTCTATCTATAATCAAATCTTTTATAACCTTAAAAGCTCTGGAACGCCAGGGTTCAACTACAACTATATCACCATCTGTAAAATGCCGCATGTGAAGTTGACACAATGTGGTGCCGGTTTCCGGACCATGTGCTTTGCCATTGACAACTGCTCCGCACATGCCACATATTCCTTCTCTACAATCATGATCAAATGCAATAGTATCTCCACCATTAAGTATAATTTCTTCATTTATAACATCAATCATTTCAAGGAATGACATATTAACAGAAATGTTTTTTGCATGAAAAGTTTCAAGATTACCTTTATTATTTTCATCTTTTTGTCGCCATATTTTTAGTGTTAGGTTAATTTCCATTATTTGTAACTCCTCTGGGACAGTTCAATATTTTCAAACACAAGTTTCTCTTTGTGAAGTAATGGCTCTTTTTCTTTTCCCTGATATTCCCAGGCTGCGACATATGCAAAGTTTTTATCATCACGCTTTGCTTCGTTTTCCTCAGTTTGATAATTTTCATTGAAATGAGAGCCACAGGATTCTTTTCTTGATTCTGCATCTGTCAGCAAAAGATCTGCAAAGTCAAGAAATTCTGCAACACGACCGGCTTTTTCAAGAGTCTGATTCATCTCTTTTGAAGTACCTGGAACTTTTACATTAGTCCAAAATTCATCTTTTAGATTTTTTACAACTTTTTTAGTCTTTATTAAGTTTTTTTCATTTCTCGCAAGTCCACAATTATCCCAGAGTATTTTTCCAAGTTCTTTATGAATGTCGTCGCAGGTTCTTTTACCATTTATAGAAAGAAGTTTATCAATGTTTTCTTCAACTGCTTTTTGTGAATTACTAAACTCAGTAGTCGCTTCAAATAAATTACCGGGAGTTTCATTACTAAGATATCCTGAAATAGTAGCAGGAATAATAAAATATCCATCTGCTAATCCCTGCATTAAAGCACTTGCACCTAATCTGTTGGCACCATGATCAGAAAAATTTGCTTCTCCTAAAACAAAAAGTCCATCGATTGAACTCATAAGATTATAGTCAACCCATAATCCACCCATTGTATAGTGGGAGGCAGGGTAAATCATCATTGGTTTTTCATATGGATTTTCGTCTGTGATTTTTTCATACATTGAAAAAAGATTGCCATATTTCTTCCTGATTATATCTATTCCATCACGTTTAATAGCATTTTTAAAATCAAGATATACAGCGTAACCGGTTTCACCAACTCCTCTTCCTGCATCACATTGTTCTTTAGCATTTCTGGAAGCAACATCACGAGGAACCAGGTTGCCAAAACTAGGATATTTTTTTTCTAAATAATAATTTCTTTCATTCTCAGGAATATCATCAGGATTTCTTTTGTCATCTTGTTTTTTTGGAACCCAAATTCTTCCATCGTTTCTAAGACTTTCACTCATGAGTGTTAATTTGGATTGATAATCACCGTGAACAGGAATACATGTAGGATGAATTTGCATAAAACATGGATTTGCAAAGCAAGCACCTTTTTTATATGCCAGCATTGCAGCTGATACATTACTGCTCATTGCATTTGTCGATAGGAAGAATACATTGCCATAGCCACCTGTTGCAAGAATTACAGCATCTCCAAAATGTTTCTCAATTTCACCGGTTATAAGATTTCTTGTAATTATTCCTTTTGCTTTACCGTCAACAAGCACGAGTTCCTGCATTTCACGTCTGGTAAACATAGTTACTTTTTTTGCAGCGATTTGTCTTGAAAGAGAACCATATGCACCAAGTAAAAGTTGTTGACCGGTTTGACCTCTTGCATAAAAGGTTCTTGAAACCTGTGCTCCTCCAAAGGAGCGATTTGCCAGATTGCCACCGTAATCTCTGGCAAAAGGAATACCCTGAGCTACACATTGGTCAATAATGCTATTACTTATTTGAGCAAGTCTGTATACATTTGCTTCCCGTGCTCGAAAATCACCACCTTTTACTGTATCGTAAAAAAGTCGCTTTACACTATCTCCATCATTTTGGTAATTTTTTGCAGCATTTATTCCACCCTGAGCAGAAATACTATGTGCTCTTCTTGGACTGTCCTGTATGCAAAAAGCTTTTATATCATAACCGAGTTCTGCAAGAGATGCA
>JAOZSG010000408.1:2450-2740 GCA_029939785.1 Fidelibacterota bacterium
GAACCTGCTAAACCGGTACCGACAACGATAATCTGATATTTTCGTTTATTGGAAGGATTGACAAGTTTTGTATTAAATTTATGATTATCCCATTTTTCTTTAAGTGGACCATTTGGTATTTTTGCATTTAATTTCATTTTACTTTATCCTAAATAATTTATGTGAATAATAATATCCAGATTGGAATAAAACCAAATCCTACACCTATAAAGATGCTGAACAGAAGTCCAATAATTTTAATTACTGGCGTATATTTTTCATGGTTTAAACCAAATGTTTGGAATAAACTC
>JAOZSG010000409.1:0-294 GCA_029939785.1 Fidelibacterota bacterium
TTTATAGTGTTTGTCCAACACCTCCTTGCAATCTGACGCTGAAGCGATCAGTTGCGAAGTAGATTCGTTAGACGCTATTTTATTAATAAACATTTAGTTACTTCATTAAATTGATCAGATGATAATTTATAGTAATAAATTCCTGAAGGAACAATACCTGCATTCCAAATAGTTTTATAGTTCCCTTTGTTTTTATTTTCAGATATTAATGTCTTGACCAGTTTACCTTGAATATTATAAACAGATAAATTTATAAAAGATTTTTTTGGTAAATAATAAGAAATTGTTGTCGTA
>JAOZSG010000409.1:304-2734 GCA_029939785.1 Fidelibacterota bacterium
AGAATTAAATTGTCTGCTGTGATAGAGTTATTTTCTTTGATACTATTTGGATTCTGATTTTCATAACAACCAATATCAATATTATTACCAACAATTCTTGAATTTCCAGCAAAATCATATTTGGGAATTAAATTAGTTAGTGAATCTGTAATTCCTGCATCGATACAATTACTAGTATCATTTATATTAAAATCTTTATTTGTTGTATCAATAAAAGATGGATAATCAGTCATATTCTCTGCACCAGAAAAAGGAACTGATAGAACACAATTTCTAACATTAATGGAACAGGTATTATCATATTCATGAATTGCGAATGAATAGTCTCCACCAGTGTTCCATACTATAGAGTTAAAAATATCTAATTTGCTATTTTGTGATCCACAAATACCAAAACATAGATACATATTAGCATAAATAGTATTATTTATAATTGTTCCCAAACTTTTATTGTAAATACTTATACCATTTTCACAATTATAAATTAAATTATTAACGATACTTGTTGACGATGAATCTCTTACTAATATTGCACCATAATTATTTTTTATTAAGTTTGCTTCAATTATGGCATTGGATTTTTCATTTAACGAAATTGTCCAATATGTTTGATACATTTTATAATTTTGTCCTGTAAATATATTTTTAATAATCACAGATTTTCATGCCAAATAATTATACCTAAAATATCAAGTGGATGACGAAGCATAAAACCCCAATTTTTTATTTTTTAAACCAAAATATTTTTGATCTGAAAATTTTTGTAAAATTGAAAAAAGTGTAGGCAAGTTTCTTTTTTTCTTCATATATATTTTTACTTCATTATCAACAATCTCAATCTCACCAGAATTATTGATAAATTTTTCATATATAGTTTGATCAGCAAGATTATCATATCGGTCAAATTCTAAAGAGAATACCCTATAAATATTATGTGCCAAAATACTCATAGTTAAATCAAAATCAACTTTTATTACCATTGATGATGATACTCGATTCAAATGAAAAAATTCGATCTGTTCTGATATGCATTTTTCAACCAGCCAACGTCTGGTATATTTCCTTATTAATATCTCTACTTTTTCATCGAAATCATTGGAGATAATTAGTGCTGGTTTTATTTTACCATGACCAGTAATAGCAATTTGTCTAATCTCTTTTTCATATCCTTTCAGAAATATTTTTTCATCATGTACTTTTAATGTTCTCTTCTTGTTTCCTGCACATTCAACTCGAATTTTCTTCCATTCTGATGAAGGAATTCCATCTATCTTTTTTACAATTGAACTTCCCCGTCTTCTTATTGTAAGGAATTTTATTGCATTATCATCAAGTTTTCTAAGGTTTTGATAAACTGTAAATTTACTATCAAAAACTAAGTATTTCAGAGTATCATTATCATGATTACCTGATTTATAAAAGTCAAGAAACTCTAATACTATTTCATTTTGGTTACTATGTTTGACATCAGTACTACCATAATCTATTATTCCAGTATCTGAATCTTGTGCCAAAATTGCAAGCATACTGGAAAGAGCCTTGTTTCTTTTTCCTGACCAATTATTTTCAAGATGAGTATTATCACCCCAATATGGAATAGTTGTAAAATCAAGATTAACAGTATCTCCAAGAAAACCTTCTTTCTGCCAAATCTTATGTATCTCTTTTAGAAAAGATAAATTCATATCTTTTGTCACTCTGTCAGAATAAGAAGAAAACCAGGCAGCCTTTGGTAAAACATTTAATCCGGCAAATAATCCCATACCTCTATTCATGCACCACAGATCATCTTTTGTATAACGACTCACATTGGATAATTTTAGTGCAAGAAAGGACATAATTGAAGAATATCGACTTATTACTTTTGTGTAAGGATAGGGAGATTTTTGTATTATTTTATCAAGTTGATACTTTTTTATTATAGGCAAAAAAGCCAAAATACCAAGTTCATTACTTGTGAATTTTTCCTCAGCAAAATTGAGTTTCTTACTCTTTTCTGCTTTCAATTTCTCGGGTAATTCTAATTTTTGTTTTTGTTCGATAGATCTTCTTGGTAAACGTGCAAAGCCTTCCTGTTTTAAAATATAGTCAATGTAACTTTCTGACGCTTCAAAATTAGGTTGTGTATCAATAATAGTTTTAATGTCCGGAACTGATAGATTTTTCTTTCGTAGTGCTACTATTAATTCTATTAAATTATCAGAATTTTTTTTAAATGGTCGTCCTTTTTTGGGTGTAATAAAAAAGGGATCAATATTTGGATTTTCTTTGAGATCTTTCCTGAATTTTTTAGTAAGCGTGTAGATAGTTGTAACAGAGTAATTATATTTTTCTGCCAGATCATGAGCATTCATATCATCTGCAAAGAATGCTTTCATAATTTCATACTTTTTAGATATTGCTGATTTGTTTTTAAAATATTGTTTTGGC
>JAOZSG010000106.1:0-5762 GCA_029939785.1 Fidelibacterota bacterium
TGCGTTAAAGTTTTTACTTTTTATGAAGTTATCATAATTGATAATTAATAATTGCTATTTGATTTCAGCCACAGCGTGGCGACTCTATTTGTAATAATATTCATTCAACCACTCAAAAACCAGGTACCTTTAGATACAATACTATTCAAATTTGCGAAGGGCAATACAGCCAAATACATTTTATCAGGAATTTAAAAAAAAGATATTACATTTTATGAATTAATCCTTAATATTAGCCATATCTAAAGCAAAAAAAAATAATTTTAATAATTGCAATAGTATAGGAGAAAGAAATATGGGAGATGAAAATCTTTATCTCATTGCTAATGAAGAGTTAGAAAATAATAATAAAAACCAGGCAATGTGGATAAAAGCCCTAACCTTAGTTGGAGGAGATGAAGAAAAAGCCAAACATCAATATAATTTATCTCTATCATTATTGGTATCACCATAGCAGCTTACATTTACCGTATCAATTTAAGTTAATCAATATTTAAGGAATTGATTTAATGAATGAACATAAAGTTGTAATTACAGGATTAGGTGCTGTTACACCGATTGGAATCGGAATACAAGATTTCTACGATGGATTAATGGCAGGAAAAAATGGAGTGGCAAAAGTTACTCATTTTGATATAACAAATTTTCGTTCTAAACTTGCTGCAGAAGTAAAAGATTTTGTACCTGAAAAATGGATTGACAAAAAAGCAGTCAGGCGTATGGATCGGTTTACTCAGTTTGGATTAGCAGCTTCTGCAATGGCAATAGAAGATTCCGGTCTGGATACTTTTGATTTTGATAAAAACAGGGCTGGTATTATCGTCGGCTCTGGTATGGGTGGAGCACAAACATTCGAAGAAGCACATTCCAAATTACTGGAAAAGGGGATTAGAGGATTGAGCCCTTTCTATGTTTCTAAACTTCTTATAAATATGGCAGCGAGTATGGTTTCCATAAAATATGGATTAAAGGGTCCAATCTCAGCTCTTTCTGTGGCTTGTTCTACAGGATCAAACGCTATTGGTGATGCTTTACGGATTCTCCAGAGAGGTGATGCAGATATTATGCTGGCAGGTAGTGCAGATGCAAGCATTATGCCTGTACCCTATGGATGTTTTGGTGCAACAAGATCTATGAGTTATAATGAATGTCCTGAAACTGCAAGCAGACCATTTGATAAAAATCGTGATGGTTTTGTAATGGGTGAAGGGGCAGGAATTGTTGTCCTGGAAAATAAGGACCATGCAATTAAAAGAGGTGCAAAAATTTATGCTGAGCTTGTAGGATATGGAAACACTGCCGATGCTTATCATTTTACTGCTCCTCACCCTGAAGGAGATGGTATGATTCGGGTTATGTAGGTTGCACTGCAGGATGCAGGTCTGAATGCAGATCAAATAGACTATATTAATGCACATGGTACTTCCACTTTTTTGAATGATAAATACGAAAGTTATGCAATTAATAAAGTATTTGGAGAACATGCTAAAAAAATAAAGGTTAGTTCCAATAAATCAATGATTGGACATCTTTTGGCAGGAGCCGGATCTGTAGAATTTGTTGCAATGGTGATGAGTATTTATAATAATATGATTCCTCCGACGATTAATTATTCAGAACCAGATTATGACTGTAATCTTGATTATGTGACAAATGGTGCGGAACCTCTGGATTTATTTGCTGCAATGAGTAATTCTTTTGGTTTTGGTGGTGGAAATGCCTCTCTTGTGGTTAGGAAATATTTTGAATAAAAAAAGAACTAAAGTTAGTACTCATTATTATTTACTTATCTCAATAAATACAATTCCATAAAATCTGGAAGAATGAAGCCGCACAAAGTTTCACTGCCAGTCAATGGTCTGGTTGTAAACAGAGATCGCAAAGAACGCAGAGATTATATTGTTAAAATAAAAAATTTATCTCTGCGTTGTCTGTGACCTTCGCTGTGCTGTGCGAACCATCATGAAGCATGATGGTTAATTGACTTTTTACGAATCTGTCAAAAAGAATATTTAGGATTGTAAAATATATCAATATTATAATTATGTTTTTTTCAAAGTTACAATTGAAGTCCACAAAATAAATACAAATGACAAAAATGGTATAATAAAGGAAATCATTACAGAAGTATAATCAGCAATAACACCCATTATAAATGGCATAATAGCACCACCAACAATTGCCATTACTAATAACCCTGAAAGTTCATTACTTTTTTCTGGACGACTATCAATAAGTATAGAAAAAACAAGAGGGAAAACGTTAGCGAAACCTAATCCAATCAGAAAAATACTAATGATTGCAATTGTCTGATTATTAGTAAACAATCCCAAAATACTAACTGTTGACAAAATTGAAGTTATCAAAAAGAATTTTTTTGCTGAAATCCAATTTAGAATTGCAGAACCAGCTCCACGTCCAACCATTAAAGCAAAAAAGAAAAAACCGATTCCAATAGTAGCCATTGAAGAAATATCAAATCCATATTGTGTTTGTAGATATGTTGCAATCCATGAATTGATGCTAACTTCAGCACCAACATATAAGAAAAGTCCAAAAATCATAATAAAAATATATGAATCTTTGAGGAGTGCAAAACTGCTGGAAAAACTTGCTTTTTCACCTTTTTCATCATCCTTGTCACTGATTTTTAAAAGGAATACTCCGGTAATTGTCAAAACCATAATTACACTAAAGATATAAAATAAAGACATCCATTGTGGAGCGAAATATTTACCGAGTAAAACAGGAATTAAAGGACCACAAAGTGAACCAATAGCTTTGATAAATTGACCAAATGTAAGATTACGTGAAAATTTACCGGAATCTGAGACATCTCTCATGATTGGATTTCCGGCAACTTGCATAATTGCTCCACCTGAACCAATTAATAAAATAGATAACAGTAAGTATATATATTTGTCAATGCTAATGATTGGAATAACTAATCCAATAAAAATAATAGATAATCCAAGAATTAGTACAAATTTTTTCCCTTTGCGGTCCTGTAAAATGGCAGTTGGTACTGAAAGAATCCCGAAAGCGATCATACCTGCCATTGGTAACAAACCTGCCAAAGTAGGCGATAAATTGAAAGTTTCTTTTGCAAAACCCACTAAAGTACCGGCAGCATCGCCAAAACTCATACAAAAAAAGACAAATAAAATTGGAATAACTTTTTTGTTCATAACTTTTTCCTCAAATTTTTAGACTGGATTAATAGGAATGTATTTATATAATTTTATCTAGTTCATCCTGTCTGTTTTTCATTTTCTCATATCCACCATTTGACGGATAAATCTAACTAAGTTTTAATACAAAGATCTGTTTATATTTTTGTTTATCTGATATTACATGCATATTGAAAATTATTGTATTCCCGTCGTGTGACCAAACCAATGAATCAGGTGTATCTTCAAATTTTTTACTAATTTGTTTAGACTGGTTGTTTTTGAAATCGTAAATATAAATTGATTTATTACATATATATACTATTTGTTTATCATTTGGATGCCAGCGAAGATTTCCACTATTTTGAATGGATTGAGTATGGTTTGTTAATTGTGATACTTTGCCTCCAATAGTTGGCATCATGTATAATTGCACTATATTATTTTTATCATAGGCTAGAAAAGCAAGTTTACTTCCATCATGTGAAGCCCGAACAAATCTTACTCCCTGATGGGGGTTTTTTTCAGTAAAGGTCATTCGCTTTTGTTTACATCCGGCTGGTGGAGCAGGCATTTTTTCCAAAGTTCCTTCAAGAGGACCATCTTTACCGACAATATTTATTTCTTCGGGAATATCTACGATATAAACTTCTTCGATAAGTTTATTGTCAGAAGTTTTTATTTTACCTAGAAATGCACGTCCTCGTTGCCATTGACCATCTGCTTTTTGATAGCCTTTCTTTCCAATCCAGGTATCACCGGCAGCATGACAAATTTCATCACTGTTTGGTTTTGGATCTGCAACAACTTTTACAACTACAGCTGTGAAACAATCACTTCCAAAATTTTCTGCATCTTCCTGTTTTACATTTACTCTTTCACCAAATTTTGAAACGGCAATTGTACGAAGATTGTAGATTTTGCCGGTTTTTTCTTCCAGTTGCTGTAGGATTTCATCATTGTATGTAAAACCAACCCATTTTCCATCATAACTCCATTCATGTCTGTGAGATCCACCTCTAAGTGCTCCCGGAGTAAATGGGAATCTAATATTTCGACTGTCCATGATTATTTTTTTGCCGGAATTATCTTCATCGATTATCATTCCAAATCGTCGCCATTGTTTATATGGATTATCTTTATTACAATTATCTAATCCATGAATGAATATTACTTTATTTTCATGATGGTTGAAACTGGCTGCACCAACTCCCGGCCCATATTTTGTTTGGTTTTCTGTTTGATAAATAATTTTTTCAATGCCTGATTCGATACATACTTTTTCGATTGTGCTATTTCCTCCAATACCATTTTCACCACGAGTATCATAGACAATCCATTTGTCATCAAAAGAAAAATTATCATTGTTATCAAGGCTGTGGTTTTTTGGACTGAATGTAAGTTGTTTTGCTGGAATTAAATCAGGTTTTTTTGAATTACTGTTACAATTCGTAAGTGATAAAAAAAGAATCATAATAATACCTATGTTAATTATTTTTATGAGAAAGTTCATAGTACTCCATTATTTTTTTTCTAATAACAATTAAACTGGTTTTAATAATGTAAAACTGCTGTTGTTTCAACCAAATATATAAACTTTTATTTAAAATATTATTGATTTCAAAGTTTAAGTGGAATTTTGTAAATAATTCTAAATGAAACAAGAGAAAATTCAGAACTCCTGACCCGAGATTAAAAAATCAATTAGTTACACTGACATGATCGTATATAAATTGTCCTGTTTGTCATTTACTTGATACTGGATACACGATACTCGGTTACAGAAATCATTAGAACGATTTGTTTGAAGATTCAGGGCTTTTTCGTCAATCGGGAATTGGTTTGAATTAAATTAATAAAATCTGTGGAAATCAGTTCAATCCGTTTAATCCGTGTAATATTGTTTTCGTATTATTAAAAATAGAGCCGCACCTAAAGGTGCTTTAATACATTAGATAATCCATTTTTCTACAAATAGGAACGCACCTCTGGTGCTTGAAAAATCGCATAAGGGAAACTCGAAAAACTCAACGTAAAGAACGTAAAGAACGTAAAGAACGTAAAGAACGCAAAGGAGACGCAGAGTTTTGTTATATATATAGTTTCTCTGCGTTTATCTCTGCGAACTTGGCGACCTCTGCTGTGCTGTGCGAAACATCGTGAAGCATGGCGTTGAGATATGATCATGAATAGAGTTTTTAGAGGTGCTCATAATTTAAAACAAGATTAAACAAAGAATAAACTCTCTGGATTTTTAGACATCATTTGATAATTGTTAATTGTTAGTGATACCTTTAGGTACGTACTATTCTGTCAAAACTAAGACAATTGTCTTCGCTAAATCCGAAGTTCAGAAGTTAGGAGTTCTTTTGTTTTATAAATTTAGGCAAACGTTGTATAGAAAACGTTTGCTTAAATATTCTGAAAAAATGGAAGTTTTATGATTAATATAGATAAAAATATTATTTACTGTTGTATATTTTTTTTGAAGTTTATAAGGAGAAACTTGTTAAGTTGATGTAATTTAAATTATATCTTCATAAAATGTTAATATAGTTTACTATCATCTCAAACTTTTTTGAAAAAACAAGA
>JAOZSG010000106.1:5772-10258 GCA_029939785.1 Fidelibacterota bacterium
TATATAAAGGGAGTATTTTTTTTTAATATTACCGATCACAATCTGTTGTTTAGTGAATTATTTAAAAAAAAAAAAAAAATACTTGCTTTTCTGTTATCAAATACAATAATTTATTAGGCAATCGTTTGATTAATGTATTTTATTAGATTTTGAGGTGTATATGACGACAGTTACATTAAAAGATATCGCTAAACTTGCTGGAGTACATCCCTCTACTGTTTCCAAAATACTAAGTGGTAAAGAAAATATTCAAATATCTGATGGAACAAGAAAAAAAGTACAAACAATTGCCCAGGAATTAGATTATCGACCAAATCAATTAGCACAAGCCTTTCGTTTAAAAAAAACATTTACAATAGCGTTAATCATTCCTGAAATATCAAATAGTTTTTTTTCAGGAATAGCAAAATCAATAGAAAAAGAATCATATCAAGCAGGATATAATCTTGTGGTGTGTAATACTGAAGAGAATAGTGAAAAGGAAGAGAAATATATTAATAATTTTATCTCTCGTGGAATCGACGGATTTATTATTGTTCCATCACAAAAATCTACAGATCATATAAAAAATTTAATCAAACGGAAAATTCCATTTGTTTTAGTTGATCGAAGTTTTCCATCAATTCAAACAAATACTGTTGTAAGCGACAATGTAATATCAGCATATAAATGCACAAAATATTTATCAGAATTAGGACATAAGAGAATTGCATTTATTCGTGGAATAAATGAGTTATCTACAATAAGATTACGATTAGAAGGATATTTGAAAGCTGTTAAAGAGTTTAATTTAGATCAAGATTCGGAATTAATTTGTGGAAATGGTTTTACCTTAGAAAGTGGTAGGAACTCAACAAAAGAAGTTTTGTCTTTAGAGAAACCACCTACAGCATTAATTGTCTCCGGTAATATGCTTACTATTGGTGCTATTAAAGCAATAATGGAAAAAAAACTAACAATTCCCAATGATATATCTATTATTGGATATGTTGATGATGATTGGGCTTCTTGTGCAATTACACCATTGACAGTAATTAGTCACCAATTAAAATATATTGGAAAGAAATCGTTTAGTTTACTTTTGGAACAGATAAAATCCGGCGATATTGATATTCCGGTTTCCAGGGTAGAGATAGAGTCAAAACTAATTATAAGAGATTCTACAGCCCAATTAGACGAAAATTTAAAATAATTATAAGGAGTTACGGTTGAAACTAAAAACTTGGATTAAATTACTAATATTTATTATAGTTTGTATAAATAATATGTTTGGTGGAGTTGGAAAACTATCCGGAATTATTACTGATAAAGCAACAGGTGAACCACTTGTGGCTGCAAATGTCATGGTTGTAGGTAAAGTGATTCGTGGAGATGATGTCCAACAGTTGTCTGTCCCTGTTGGAACTGCCAGTGATTTAGAAGGTTTTTATTATATCATAAATTTAGAACCTGCAGATTATGTTATAAAAGTAATGATGATGGGGTATGGGCAAAAACTGATAAAAGGTGTACATATTGAATCAGGTAGAACTATTACTTTGAATGTAAAATTGTCTCAGGAAGCCGTAGCTGGTGAGACAGTTACAGTGTATGCAAAGAGAGAAGTTGTAAAACTGGATGTTTCTTCAAGTGAAACCAATATTACGAAGGAAGATATGGAAAATCTGCCTGTAAGTAATATCGGTGGAGTTCTTAATTTAAATTCTGGTGTATCAGTTAATTCTAATTCTAATGAAATTTTTATTAGACATGGTGGTGCTGATCAAATAGGAATCTATATAGATGGATTCTCTCTTAATAGTAGTATATTTAATAGTGCTCCAACACAGGGTTTCAATCAGACTTCTGTAAAAGAAATTTCTATTAAAACAGGTGGTTTTACTGCTGAATATGGTAATCTTCGGTCTGGTTCTGTTGAGGTTATAACAGAATCTGGAGGAGATCATTACTCATTATCAGTTGATTCAAGATATACTGCACCGGGATATAAATATGATGGACCTCATGCTTATACTGAAGATAAAAATTATTTAATGTATGGTAGTGATTGGTCAATGGATTCAACAAAATTGAATCAGAAATTTCCTTATCCAACTGATTATTTTGAGGGCTGGCCATCATATTCAAAACAATATCTAACTGATACAGATTCTACAAATGATATGTCCCCGACACAAAGAAGAGAACTTTGGAACTGGAGACATAAAGGAAGACCTGAAGGCGAAGTTCATGATCATATTATAGATGCTACACTTAGTGGTCCGGTTCCAGGTGGGAACATACCTTTTTTAGGAGATATTTTATTTTCTAAGATGAATTTTATGTTGAGTTTCAAAGATCAACAGGAAGCATATGTACACCCGGCCATCAGAGATCATTATGGGTTACAAAACAGTCAGTTTAAATTGACTTATAAAATGACTCCGAAAATTAATATTATATCAACATATATGAGTATAAATGAATCCGGTATGGGTGAATTTCCAAGAAATGGAGGTTTTGCATATATACAGAGTGAACATGGTAGTGGAGATTATAACGATACTAATAATCCAATTGCTAACACGACTCAGAAGATGTATGGTTTAAAATTAAAACACATTTTATCAAACAATACATTTTATGAAGTAAAAGTCAACAGAACAGAAGTAGATTATGATTTTCGTCATGGTAAAGTAAGAAATTATGATAAGAATCATTTAATAGAGGGAGAGTATTATACAATACCTGATGGAGATACATTAAATATTCATGGATTGTGGGATCAGACAGGAAATTATACTAATGTTGATACGACTTTATATGGTGGTCAACAAATGTGGTGTCCTGAGATTTGGGTTGATGAAACTATGAAAGGTTGGCCGGAAGGTAGAATTGGTGATCCATTTCCTGCACAGGTTGGAAAAAATGATGATCTTAATGCTGCATCAAGATCTACAGAAAAATCCTCAGGTTCTGAATTAAATATGAGTGCTGATTTTACTCATCAACATAATAAATACAATCAATTTAAAGTAGGAGTCAATGTTATATTAAGTGAAATTAATAGAGATTGGTTTTACATTACAAAAATGATTGTAGATAGTTCTGAAGTAATTGCTGAAGAATGGTATAATGTGAAATATTCTGAAAAACCAAAATATTATGGTGGATATGTACAGGATAAAATTGAAATAAAAGGATTAATTGCGAATATTGGAGTTAGATTAGATGCTTATGATGCTAATAGTGATGTCTATTCTCCTGATGATCCTTTTAATTCATATTTCTATGCAGATAGTTTCAAAACTACTTATGTTGACAGTTTACCAACAGAAAAAAGCAAAGTTTATTTTAGATTAAGTCCCAGATTGGGAATATCACATCCTTTGACAAAAGATAGTAAAATCTTTTTTAATTATGGACATGCCTATACAAGCCCAAGAAATAATTTAAGATATGGATACAGACCAAAAACAAAGGATGAATCCAGACCTCTTTGGGTAGGAAATCCAAATTTAAAACCATATAAAACAGTTCAGTATGAATTGGGATATGAGCATGTATTGTTTACTAAGTATTTAGCACATGGGGCAATATATTACAAAGATGCTTCAGATCAGAGTTACGATGCTGATTTTACAAATTACTATTTACCTTACTCTCCGGAAACTCAGGATTTTTATTATACATGGAATAATAGAAATTTTCAGGAGATTATCGGTATGGAATTTACTCTAACAAAAAGAGTTGGAGAAATTTTTACAGGGAATATCAAAACGGAATTTTCCGGAGTAAAAGGTGGACAGATTGGTTTTGCTAAACAATTTGTTGCAGATGATCCAAATAATTTGTCATCTTTTTCTCAGTTTTCATATCCTGATGATATTATGTGGCAATGGCAACCTACAGTAATGGCAAATCTTATTTTTCGTAGTCCAGAAAAATGGGGAATCAAGCTCGGTGATTTTTATCCAATGAGTAATATGATGATAAATACAATTATTGATTGGAAATATGGGAGTAAAATTACATGGAACCCTGAGAATAAACCGGGTGTTCGTTTTAATATGCAAAACATAGATCATTTTTTAATGAAAATAAATATTAGTAAAGATATGTTTATAGGTAAAAATCGTATTTCATTGTATTGTAATATTTATAATCCTGTAAATAGAAAGTTTTTGAATATTGGTATATTAAGAGGAATGGTAAATAATCCCTCTTCAGAAATTTATCAATATTATGATTCCTTAAAAGATGGTGATAGAATAGGTGATTATAAACAATCTTATTTAAATATTAATGAAAATGATAGACCAGGAGAAGGTTACATTCTTCGTGTAGGTGGACCAATGCGAGTAACTTTTGGGTTGAAATTTGATTTTGACTGGCTATGATTTTGATATTAGTAAATTATAAAATTAAATAGAGTGAGATGATTTAATGATAAATAAAAAAATAATTAAAGTTTGGATATTGGTATTAATTGTTTTTGCTCAAATTG
>JAOZSG010000410.1 GCA_029939785.1 Fidelibacterota bacterium
AAGTAAATTCTTCTATACATAAATAGCATCCTTATTAATTCTTTTTTTTAAATAGGGATTTCAACCATATTATCAACTTAAAATTCCGTCCCATCAAGATTCAAAGCATTTTCATAATCTTTAAAATCAGGCTGAGTTTCAATTAGATTAAAACGCTTATAAACACTGTCAGCAAACATCCAGTCCAAATGAGCATTTGTCTCGGGTGTGAAACCCATTACTTCTCTCCACACGAGTGAATTTTCCATACAAAAATATATGAATGGAGGATTTTTTATATCTGTTAATTTGTTGTAAATATGCTTATAAATCGGAATCCGAACAGGTCTTGCATATCGCATTTTACCATCAATTCCTTTTATCATTTCACCATACATTATAGTAGTTTTGGGATAGCGATCAATGATTTTATCTTTCATGGAAGGTGGAAATCTGAGCGAACCCATACTTATCCACGGAATCATAGCCGGATCAACATAATCATATATTTGGTCTATAAGTTGTGAATATAGATTTTCCCAATCAGGATATGCAAGTATTGGATCAAAATGAAATCCCGTAAGAAATCCTCTTTTCTGAGCTTCGCGAGCCTTTTCTAATCTCGTTAATATTGAATCAGCCATAGATTCTTCATGATTCACTATTTCCTGAGGATTCAAAGACCAGGAAAAAACAATATTACCATTATGAGGCAGGTTAAAAAGCTCATCCGTAGTAGTTAATTTTGATTTTATTTCAAACATTGCATTAGGATATTCTCTAAAAAGATTCACAATTTTTGACGCAAACATTCTCGAACCGGGAAGTGCCAGACTATCTCCCAACTCACCTGTTCCAATGCGGATAAATCTGTTTTTCTGTGAATCTAATTTTTGACGCAATTCATCGGCAATTTCATCAAAATTTGTATAAATTACAGTCGCAGGCTGATTCAAATAAAACTGTAGAATACAATAAGTACAATTTAGTGGGCAATTCATTGTATGATTTATTACCTGGTATCTGCAGCAGAGATAAGAGTCGGCAGTCCCCGGACACCCTTTTACAACACCACCTTTTGACTGGGTTAGGAGCAATACCTGCTTTGGATCATATCCTGTATTTATATTTTCAATATCCATATTATCCGGAATTACTTTACAGATTTTATTAGGATATTTTTTTAAAATTTCCTTTGTTGAAGCATCTTTATATGATGATTCTGTAATATATATTTTTTTGAAGAATTGTTCTGTATTCATGGCAATAACTTTATAATTTTTCCAGAAGTGATTTTAATTGTTCTGTATTTTGTCCGGAAAAAAAGTCAATGGCCTTTACTAAATCCTGTTTGGAAGAGATATTTATAATCGTCTGAATATTCTTAGTTTCAAAAGATTTATCAAATTGGAGATTTATATTATTTGGAGTTTTAATTTTATGTAAAATATCATTCACTTCCGTGATATGATTGAATATTTCCGGATATCGGATTTTAAATATATCTTTTCTAAGATCTGGTAATAATTTTATAGGTTCATCAATAGTAAAATATTGCTGAGTATTAATTTTTTTCAATATATCAGAAAGTGCTACTTTATCTCTTAATGCAGATTCCTGTAAATTAATAATCACCTCGTTAACAATACTTAATGATGGATTCATTTTTGAAGTAAAATTAATAAAGAACCATTCATCAGTTTTATTAATACCTGCAAACAAAAACCATGTTTTAATCGGAGTTTTTTTCTTAATTAAATATTGAATGATATCGTTGTGAATATTTTGAATAGACAAATATTTTTTAACAATTTCTTTCTTAGCGGAAATTCCTAATAATTGAGTAAATTTTCTTAAATCCTTTGAATCGATAATTTCTGAAACAATATATGATAAAAGATTAGAAATCTGTATAGGATTAAGTTCATTATCATTTTTAAAATAGGTTACAATTATTTCAAATAATTCAAAAAATGACATGTTATCTGGAAGTATATATGCAGGTATCTCTTTTTGGTTGTTATTCCTGAAGTTCTCAACATCATTCCATCCATATATTACTTCCAGTTTATCATTATTCTGTATCCCTATTATAGGTCTGGATAAAACAAAAAAAGAAGGTTTGGAAATTGATATGGGAAGTAGTTTATCGTAATTATGAATAGATTGTTTACAATTCTGTAGTTTCCATTGCACAACTTGCAGTGAATTCATTCAGTATCCTTTGGTATTTTTTGATTTTCGGCTTGAATACATTTGGTAATTCAGGACGTTTTGCACGACCAATACTTAATATTGTTAATTTTTTTATGATTTCTTTTAATACAAGTTCTCGTTGTTCATGAGTTAATTCTTCTTTCAAGAGTTTTTTGAGAGACATAATTCGAAATCTGTCCATACCCCAAAACTGTCTGGAAAGTTGGTCTTTATGTCCGCCAATTTTTACAATCAATGTTTCCGGAATCAGTCCGATTTGATATTTTCTGGATATTCTTAACCAAAGATCATAATCTTCACAAACTGTCAATCCAACATCAAAATTCCCAATATCTTTAAAGATTTTTGAATGAATAATTACTGCTGAAGGACTCACAATGCATAATGGTAAACTCTCCTTAAATATCCAACCGGAATGTTTCAGGTGCTTATTCATGGGGTTTGCAAATTTGCCATTTCTAATCCACTTTTCTCCAACCTGGGAAATGAGCATTTTGGGATTTGT
>JAOZSG010000411.1 GCA_029939785.1 Fidelibacterota bacterium
AAAAAGAAGAAAAACCAGAGTCAGAAGCACCAATAATAACTCGTCATACAGTTAGTGAGAGTAGAAGAAAATCTGTTAAACTTCTCTTGGTAGAAGATAATCATACTAATAGATTAGTATCTGTTGCTATGTTAAATAAACTCGGATATAATGTTGATATTGCAGTAAATGGACAAGAAGCTGTAACGATTTTAAAAAATAAAAATTATGATTTGATTTTTATGGATTTACAAATGCCTGTGTTAGGTGGTCTGGAAGCGACAAGAATTATTAGAGATAAAACTAAAAAAGTTAAAAATCATGAAATACCAATTATTGCTATGACTGCAGATGCAATGAAAGGCGATCGCGAAATATGTCTAAAAGCCGGCATGGATGATTATATTCCAAAGCCAATTGAATCGGAAGTAGTGGAAAATATTCTGGATAAATGGTTGGATAAAGTACATTCTACCAATTCTGATCCAAGGTCTGAAAGTATAGAAAAGATCAAACCTAAAAATTGCTGGGAATATATGAATTGTGGCAGAGAGCCTAATGGAACAAAAATAGATGAACTTGGTGTTTGTATAGTATCAATACCTTCAAAATATGATGGTATAAATAATGGAGAATATTCTGGAAGGATTTGTTGGGCTAAAGCAGGAACTTTATGTGGTGGTAAAATCCAGGGAAGTTTTGCTCAAAAGGATCATAATTGTTCAAGATGCGATTTCTTTTTTAAAGTAAAAAAAGAAGAATCAAATTTTATACTGAATCCTGAAGATATAATTAATAATAATCAAATAGTTGAGGATAATAAAGTTGAAGTATTTAACAAAAAAGATTTCATGAACCGCATGATGGATGATAAAGAAATGGCAATAATAATATGTAATGCCTTTTTGGAGGATATTCCCAAACAAATAAAAATATTGAAAGAAAATATTGATGAAGAGAATTTCGAAATAATTACACGCCAAGCCCATTCAATAAAAGGTGCAAGTGCAAATGTTGGAGCAGATCGTTTTGGTAATATTGGACGTGAAATGGAAAAAGCTGGGAAAGAAGAGAATATTGAATTAGTTAGCAAATTATTTCCAAATTTAAATAAAGAATTTATTGAAATAAAAAAAGCATTAGATGATTTTTGTGGATAATGAATTGTATGGATTATTGGAGATAAAATGATTGCAACTGTAGCAAATATGATGGCAGAGCCACGAAATGGTGTGAAATATAATATTGATGAAATCGTAAAAAGTATTTTTCAACGCAGAGACCGCAAAGATCGCAGAGACTATAGTTTTAAAATACAATAAATTATCTCTGCGGATCTTTGCGTCCTCTGCGTTCTTTGCGTTAAAATTTTTACTTTTTACGAAGTTGTCAATATTATCCGTCCGGAGAAATAGAATATGATTCCTGATTTTTCATTTGCACCAATGCCCTTTACTGTTTTTGGAAATGGTCATATTAATGATCTTCCGAAATTTGTGAAAAAATATTATGGTTCAATCCTTATTTTAACTGGAAAAGACTCGTTTACAAAAACAGGTATAAAGGAGAAATTGGAATCTGTTTTGATAAATCTGGACAATCAGATATTTTTTATTTCTATTTCCGGAGAACCATCACCAGATGTTATAGATGAAATAGTCCAAGAATTTAGATCAAAAAATATTGAATGTGTTATCTCTATTGGTGGAGGTAGTGTAATTGATACTGGAAAATCTGTATCTGCCATGATGAACAAAAAAAATTCCGTAAAAGAATATCTTGAAGGTGTTGGTACAAAAATCCATGCCGGTGATAAACTTCCATTTATTGCGATACCAACTACCGCTGGAACCGGAAGTGAAGCAACTAAAAATGCACCGGTTGGTTTGATTGGTGACAAAGGTTTCAAAAAATCTTTGAGACATGATAATTTTATTCCTGATGTGGCAATAATTGATCCGGAACTAACAATAACCTGCCCAAAAGAAGTTACTGCTGCATGTGGGATGGATGCATTTATACAACTTCTGGAATCCTATGTATCAACAAAATCAAATCCAATGACAGATGCATTAGCATTAAAAGGAATAGAATATATATATAACTCTTTTGATGCTGTTATGGAGAATGGATTAAATGGGGTTGCTCGTTCTGAAATGGCCTTTGCGGCATATTTATCAGGTATTACTCTGGCTAATGCAGGACTTGGATTGATTCATGGTTTTGCTGCTTCTATTGGTGCAAGGTATAAGATACCCCATGGAGTTATTTGTGGTACTTTAGGTGGAGTGGTTACTAAAGTGACAATTAAAAAACTCCAAAAAAACCATACCAATAGCACAAGTCTTACAAAATATGCTGATATCGGAAATATTCTGACAGAAGTAAAATCGAGAAGTGATAAATATTATTGTGATGCCCTGATAAAGCAGATGGAAAAATGGATAGATGATTTTAATATTCCATTATTATCCAGATACAATATGACAATGGATGATACAACTAAAATTATTATCGGAGATACAGGAATGAAAAATAATCCTGTTAAGTTTGATGAATATGAACTTGAAGATATTTTACTTGAAAGAATATAACTGATCTTTTCAGAATTGAGAGTTTTTTTTATAGATGTTGTAAAAAAAGTGGAAATCAAGTCATTCTATCGGTAGCCGGACATGGTCTGTCCGAGAGAGCTTCGAACGAAGAATCCCAGCCG
>JAOZSG010000412.1 GCA_029939785.1 Fidelibacterota bacterium
ATAATTTTCCAACTATTTGATAAATTTTAGAATTTCGTTGTATTTTTGTTTCTAGTTCTATCCAACCATTATGTTCTGTAATTATTTCTGTTTTAAGATTTTTTATCTGCTTTATTAATTGAATAAAATAACATGGTAATAATCTCCAGCGTATATAAACAAAATCATAATTTTTTGAAGATAGGAATAAATAATATATAATCTGCAAAATTGAAAGTAAGAAGATTAAAATAAAATTTTCAGTATAATTAAAAGGTAAATTATATATCTTTATTGATTTTGATATTTCAGAATCATAAAAATTTTTAGGAACTAATAAATTTACATTCATTCCATTTTTCACAAAAGATTTTGAAAGTTCCGTAAAATGAATTTTGGCAGCATCATTTTTGTGATAATTTATTAGACCGAGCATTAAAATTTTCATAAAATATAAATTTCTACCTGTCTATATGAATATTGAATTTTTTATCTTTTTTTATTTTCGTTGCAACAATTTTACTAGTGTTTTGAGATAAATTCCCTTTTCCACTAGAATATTTTCCAAATAAATTTTTCCCTATATCCCATGCTGATAGTGTTTTAATAAATAATTTAATATATGATTGAGTAATTTTTTCCCATTCAAAATTTTTAGATAATTCAAAACTCATATCTTTCATTTTATTTAACATTTTTTGATTTTGAAGTAAAATATCAAGATACTTCGCAAAATTTTCAGGAGTTTTTGGATTTATTAAGAATCCATTCTTTTCATTTTCAATAATATCATTGATACCGTAATTATCCAGACCAATAACAGCCAACCCTGAAGCCAAAGATTCTAAACCAATTATTGGCAATCCTTCATTTTCTGAAGTCAAACATAGAATATCTGACTTACTTAAAAGCTGTTTAATTTTTTTACTATCAATCCACCCTAATAAATTAATTTTTTTATTTAGATTATATTTATGAATTTTTTGTTTGATAATTTTCAGTTCAGGACCATCACCGGCGATTGTTAACATCCAATTATCATTTTTCAAATAAGATAAGGCATCAATAAGAAACCCAATATTTTTTTGCTTATTTAAACGTCCTGCAAATAATAGATTAACAGTTCCTTCTTCTGATTTAATAACACTTTTTTGATAATCTAGAACTTTAATTCCGTTGTGAATTACAATAGGATTTCGTTTATATGAATTTTTAATTAAGTTGGCAACACCCTGACTGACAGTTGATATTTCAGTAGCATTTCTCCAAATAGGTTTAAATAACCAGTTAAAATATTTAAAATAAATCCCAGTTTCTTTAGGAGTAAATCCCGGTACATCTCCACCGTGACTTGTGAGAATATAAGGAATTTTATAACGTTTCTTGATATAATATGCAACAAAACCGGTAGGAACAGCAAAGTGACAATGGACAATTTCCGGCTTAAAATTTTTAATTAATGTACCAACATTATATATTGCAGAAATTATATATCCAATTTTTTCAAAAGTATTAGAAAATCCTATATTTTTTCTTAAAGAATGTACTCGAAAAATTATATTATTAGGATTTTCTTTGTTGACTTTTTTTTGACCTTTAATGTAGGAAGTTAAAGTAATAATTTGGTTATCTAATTTTGATAATTGATCATTTAGAGATTCTGTTACCTTTCCTCCTCCTCCACCCAGAGGAGGGTATTCGTAATTTAAACTTAATATTCTCATTTGTTATTATTTCTAATCCTCACTTGATATGAAACCTAAGTGAGATTATATGAGAATAATCAATATGTTTATAGGGTATAAAAGCATAACCCAGATCAATATTATTCCAATTAACGCCTATGCCGCAAGAAAATGATCGAGTAGTATTATATCCTGCTCTTAAAGCCATTACTTTCATTATTATATATTCTGTTCCAAAGCCATAGGAGATATTATTATCACATCTATTTAGATCAACTGATATAGTAAGTGTGTTTGTTATATAAGCTGTACTTAATTTAATATTAAAAGGAAGTGGATCACCCTCATCAATAAATTTAATCTCAGACCCCATATTCTGTAATGCAAAAGCAAATTTTAGTTCCGGAATTTGTTCAGGATCATAAATGATTCCAAAATCTCCTGCAAAGGCTAATGCTCTTTTATTTTCTATTTTCATAAAGATGTATTTTCCTGCAAAACCTAAAGAAAACGTACCAAATAATTTTCGGGCATATGCAATACTCAAACTACCATCATAAGCTGTATATTCCCCGACATTTAAAAAATTTTCGATTTTGGGGATATTTCCTGATGAAGAATAACATAGACCGAGACCAAAAGAGCCAATAGATGTTGGAACAACGCCAGCTTCATATTGATGATTCATATCGAGTAACCAGAAGTTTTGTGAAAACATAAAATCAAGATGTTGAATTTGGCTTAAGCCTGCCGGATTCCAATAAATTGCTGAAGGATCGTTAGAAATTGCACCATAAGCTTCACCCATTGCACATGGTCTTGAGCCTATTCCAATATTCAAAAATTGTGCTCCGGTTGTGCCTTCTCCTTTACATTTATTTGTAAAAGGTACATTTAATAAAAGGAGAAAAAAGATAAATAATTCATATTTCTTCATCATATATCTCCATAATTAATTCTTACCTGATTATAGCGAACTTTCCAATATCTTTCCCACTTGGACCTGATAATACCCAGATATAAACAG
>JAOZSG010000413.1:0-369 GCA_029939785.1 Fidelibacterota bacterium
GTATGTATAGTACTGCTAAAATATTTATTATGCAAATTTTATTTGAAAAAATATTGTTGAATTTCAAGTTCCATAGTTTAATTAATCAGGGAAATGTTTATTTTTTATCAAGACCCAGACGTTTTGGTAAATACTATTTCAAATTCCCCAATAATAATGTTTAAAAGAATAATCAATGAATTATCAAAAATTGAAAAAGTAGTATTTTTAATTGATGAATACGACAAACCAATATTAGACAATATTGGAAAAGATGAATTACATAATATCAAAGAAGAATTACGTTTTTTCTATTCCGTATTAAAAGATATGGATTCCCATTTGAGATTTGTTTTTATTACAGGAATTTCAAAGTTTTCTAAGGTTAGT
>JAOZSG010000413.1:379-2686 GCA_029939785.1 Fidelibacterota bacterium
CTAGAAATTATCTAATTCATTTTTCGTAATCAGCAGTCTGATCTATGACCGGATTTACAACCCGTCGAAACGTGATTTCGAAATGACAACGATTCCAACTTTCAAACTACTTCTTACGAATTCAACCAATTCTACCAATTCAACTAACCAACTACTCTTCCCATATTCAGGTTTATAATTCTATCACAATAATCTTCACCAAAATCCCCATGGGTAACTGTAATAACAGTACCACCATTTGTATGGAATTGCTTAAAACTTTGCAAGACCTTATCAGCGTTTTCCGGATCAAGATTCCCTGTTGGTTCATCAGCAAGTAAAAGTTTAGAACCACTATAAATCCCGCGACCAACCGCAACTCTCTGGCATTCGCCGGTACTTAATTCTGATGGTTTATGTTCTAGTCTATCTTCAAGATCAATGGTTTTAAGAATTTCATAAACCTGTTCTTTTGCTTTCGATTTTTCTATTCCCTGTTTTCCCAATAATATATTTTCCATTACATTCAAATAGGGTATGAGATGGAACATTTGAAATACAAAACTGATATTGTTTCTCCTGAATTCTGATCTTTTTGATATAGATAATTTATATACATCTTCATTTTCAAATATAATATTACCAAAATTCGGTTTAAGCATTCCACCAATTGTTAATAATAAAGTAGTTTTGCCACTTCCACTTGGACCTTTTATTACAACAAATTCATTTTTTTTAATATTTAAATTAATTTTATTAAGAGCAAATACTTCATTATTTTTTGTTAAATATTTTTTTGTTACATCAATTATTTTTATCATTTATCTTCTCCGTGAAATAATATCAGCAGGCTCATCGAACACACCATATATTACAGGTATTAAACTTGAAACTGCTGAAAAAATTGGCGTTATAACAATAGCACCTACTAACAAACTATATATTGGCTTGATTGCATCTGCTGTCACTTTAAAAATTTCAGGACCTTTAATCATAGAAATCTTAGTACCAACTAAAAATCCAATTATTGCGGCAAACATTCCAATAAAAAAAGATCGAATTAAAAATATTACGATAATATTAACCTTATTATATCCTAAAGAATGCAAAATACCTAATTCTGTTTCACGTTCACGAACATTCATCATTGTAAACACAAAAATCCAGATAGCGATTACAAACAAAGCGACAGGAGTAAAAAAGGAAAAATATTTTCTTATCATATTTCTCTGATCTTCCCTGGCTTTTGCAATTACACTGTCCATGATAATTTTAGTGTCTGGTAAAACCTGATTCAATTGTTGCCTGACTAAATCCAGAGTATTTATAGAATCATCTGATATACAAAGACACTGTAATGCTTTTATTTCATTAATCTGTCCTGGCATGCTGACTAATTGCTGTACATCATTCAGAGATCCAAAAATCCGAATATCATCACTTCTTCCTGTTTCAGAAAGAATCCTGGCTATTTGGAAAGTTTTATTATTTATAGAAAATTCGCCTCCAACTTTAAGGTTAAATATTTTACCTATTTCATGACCAACGTAAATAACTCCGGATTCCAGAGAAAATATCATAGGACTTTTTTTAATTCCGGAAGGCTCTATTTCATCAGATATTCCAGTTAAAATTAAATCTTTTCCCATTATTTGTATTTTTTTTTGTAAAGTCGCCGTCACATGAGCGAAAGAAAGATTCTTATATTTCAGAAATTCTTCTATATACTTTTCTGGCATTGATGAATCAGAAAAACCATTAAGCCAAAAACGATTTATATCAGTATCTCCCGGAACAATACGTAGATTAAATCCCATATCCCGAGTTAATCTTATTGTTTCCTTATGAGATGCTTTCGTCATAGTAAAAAAACCAATAAAAAATGCAACTCCCATTGATACAGCAAACAAGGTTAAAAGAAAACTCCATTTTCTATGTTTTATCTCTTGAAAAGCAATCGTGAAAGTATTCATTATCTATTTTTTTCTCCAACATCTATATCATTAATACGTAATATCAATACATCTTCAAGTTTTGCAATTGTTTATATTACATAAAAATAAATGTAAATTTGCATTATATTTTTAGCAATTACAACAATAATTCCATAATTGGAATATTGATATAATGAATGGATTATCATAAGAATTAAAAGATAATTGGTAATTGATTTTCGAGCAAGGATTGTTGATTTTTGATTTAAGATGTTTAGAGATGAGACAACCCATTCCATCAAAAATCCTAAATCATTAATCATCAATCGTAAATCAAAATTAACAATACTTATGAAAAATACTATATTGATTTATCCCCTCCTTTTTTAAGGAG
>JAOZSG010000414.1 GCA_029939785.1 Fidelibacterota bacterium
ATTATTTTGTGAAAATAAAAAACAAGCAAAAAAAATATTATCCAACATTAGTCATTTACATAATATTAATAAAATAATTATGATGGATAATAGCAAAATTGACAATGAAAAATTTATTACAATCGAAGAACTAATGAATTATGGTATTGAGTATAAGAAAAAACATCCTACTGAATTTGATGATAATATTAAGAAAATTAAAAAAGATGATGTTTTTACATTAATCTATACTTCCGGAACAACAGGTGAGCCAAAAGGTGTAATGCTAACTCATGAAAATATGATATCAAATTTATTAGGAGCAGTAAATGCTTTAGAAATTACAGAAAAGGATACTTTATTATCATTTTTACCTTTAAGTCATAGTTTTGAAAGAATGGCTGGTCATTTTTTACCGGTTTTTGTAGGAGCACAGATCTGGCATGCCGAAAATATTTTGAAAGTAGCTGAAAATATTCGTGAAGTAAAACCAACATTAATGGTATCTGTACCCAGACTTTATGAACGTATTTACTCAAAAATTCTTAGTAATGTTGAAGCTGATTCTGCTGTTAAAAGAAAAATTTTCTGGTGGGCAGTAAATACTGGTAAAAAAATGCTTGATAGAAAATTACATAATAAAAAAATTGGTTTATTATTAAGTCAAAATCTAAAAATTGCTGAAAAATTAGTTTATTCAAAAATTAGAGAAAAAGTTGGTGGTAAATTAAAATTTTTCATCTCAGGTGGTGCACCACTTCCAAAAGAAATCGGTGAATTTTTTAATGCAATTGGTGTGATTATTTTAGAAGGATATGGATTGACCGAAACTTCTCCTGTAATTACTGTAAATCTGCTTGAAAAAAACAAGATAGGAACTGTTGGTAAACCATTGTTTAATGTTTCAGTTGATATTGCTCATGATGGTGAAATTCTTATGAAAGGTACAAACCTCATGAAAGGTTATTATAAAGAGGAAGCTGCTACTCAGGAATTAATTGATAGAGATGGTTGGTTTCATACAGGTGATATTGGTGAACTTGATGAAGATGGATTTCTTAAGATTACTGACAGAAAACGTAATATAATAGTTACTGCCGGTGGAAAAAATATAGCACCGCAGCCTATTGAAAATGTGTTAAGTACTTCAAAATGGATTGATCAGGTTGTTATTATTGGTGATCGTAGAAAATACCTGACAGCTCTTGTAGTGCCTTCCTTTCCAAATCTTGAGGAGTGGGCAAAAAATAATGGGCTAAAGTGGAACTCGATTGGTGAATTGGTTAAATTACAGGAAGTTAAAAAAATATATGATCAGACTATACTAGAATCTATGGAAGGCTTTGCTCAGTTTGAAAAAGTTAGAAAGTATAAACTTTTAACTGAAGAATTTACAATTGAAAATGGTGAGCTGACACCATCTTTAAAGATTCGCAGAAAAATTGTGATGGAAAATTATAGTGGACTAATTGATAGTCTTTATAACGGAGGAAATTAATAAATGGGAATATCTTATAAAAAAGCCGGAGTCGATATTGCTGCAGGAGAAAAGGCTATCTCAAATATTAAAAATATGGTGAAAGATACTTTTTCTCCAAATGTTTTAACAAATATTGGTGGCTTTGGTGGCTGTTTCGAATTTCCGAAAAATGATTATAAAAATCCTGTTCTTGTATCAAGTGCAGATGGAGTTGGTACAAAATTAATTGTAGCAAATATGGCTAACAGACACGATACTGTTGGTCAATGTTTGATTAATCATTGTGTTAATGATATTCTAACAACAGGAGCAAAACCTTTATTCTTTCTTGATTATGTAGGAACAGGAAAACTTAATCAGGATACTTTTAATAATATCGTAAAAGGTCTAACGAAAGCATGTAAAGAAAATAATTGTTCTTTAATTGGTGGAGAAACTGCTGAAATGCCAGGTATATATCAAAATGAAGATTATGATCTTGTCGGTACAATAACAGGTATTGTTGAAAAAGAGGATATATTAGCTGATAGAGTTAAAAAAGGAGATATTCTTATAGGTCTCAGATCATCAGGACTTCATACTAACGGATACTCATTGGCAAGAACAGTATTATTTGAAAAGCATAAAGTTGATGATTATATTTCTGAAATTGATAGTACTCTTGCGGATGCATTATTAGCAGTTCACAGGTCGTATTTAAATCCTGTTTCATCTCTATTAAAAAATAAGGGATTACATGGAATCAGTCATGTTACCGGTGGAGGAATAGTTGGAAATACTAAACGAATTGTACCAGATGGTCTAAACTTGAAAGTTGATTGGAATAGTTGGGAATGGTTGCCTATTTTTAAATATATTCAGAGGTTAGGAAATATTTCAGATGAAGAAATGGGTAAAGTGTTCAATTTAGGTATTGGATTAATATTGGTTGTTGATCCTGTAAAAGTAGATGAATTTTCACAGGAATTGAAAAAATCCGGTGAAAATCCAATTGTAATTGGAGAAATAAGGTAGTGTCATCTGGCAGCTGGCTGGTATGAAAAAATTTGGACAGGATTAACATGATAAACAGGATAATAAAAAATATTTATCCAGTAAAGCCTGTCTTAAAAAAATTAAGGAAAAATTATGACTCAAAATAAAGCAGTTAATATTGCAGTACTTGGTGCTGGAAGTTGGGGTACTGCTATAGCAATTCATTTACATAAAATCG
>JAOZSG010000415.1 GCA_029939785.1 Fidelibacterota bacterium
CACAGATTTTTGTAGATGGGAATCCAGTTAGACCGAGAATGTTTTGGGGCATAGATAGAGGTGGAAAAGTTTTGGCTACTGATCAATGGAAGGAATTTTCCTTTGATATTACATCATCTTTTGATGCCAATGCGACCTGGCATTTTCGTTTTGGTAATGAACCTGGAGAAGTTTGGTTAACTGATGTTAAAATCACAAACTCTGAAACAGGTAGAATTGTTTTTCCAGGTAATACATTCAAAAATATTAATAATTTTAATAATTTGTGGAATATTTATCCACCGGACGAAAATAACACTGTTGGCAATATTGAAGTTACTGACTCTGCAGTTCATGTGACTCTTACAAATCCACCGGTTGGTGAATTATGGCCAAATTTTCATATTTATAGTGATTATGTAAAAATTCCAACAGATAAAACCTATAGTTTTTCATGTAAAGTAAAAGCTATTCCCGATCGATCAATAAGTCCTCAAGTATATCATGTGAAAGATGGCTGGACTTACATTGGTGGACCTCCATCAATATTTCAGGAAGAAGTGTTAATGGCTAAAGATGTCGGTATTAATTTTATTACATTTAACACATCAAATTGTTGGCTTTCTCCTGAAAAAGATGAAGATTGGCAACCACTCGATTTTGCTATTCAACAAATTCTAAAAATCAATCCCCATGCTTTGATCATTCCTCGAATCAGTATGGATGCACCCAGCTGGTGGAAATCGAAATATCCTGATGCATTGATGGTTTATGAAGATGGAAGTAAAGGTACAAAAGTCCCTGTTTCCAACAGACAATATAGATATGATGCAGCCAATCATCTGGAAAAATTATGCAGTCATTTACGAGAAAAATTTCCTGATAATTTAGCAGGAATTCATCCAAGTGGTCAAAATACAGGTGAATGGTTTTATGATAAGACCTGGGAATCAAGACTTAGTGGTTATGATGCTGCTACTTTGGAAGCATGGCAATCATATTCTGATGGTACTTCCGAAATTCCTTCAGCAATATCAAGACGCCCGGCTAATGAAAGAATGCTTTTAGACCCGGTAATTGATAATAATGTTATAAATTTTAATCGGTTTTTGCAGGATGAAATGGCAGATTTTATTTTGACTTTGGCTGCTGCTGCAAGAAGAGGACTTGGTCAGGATAAATTGGTAATGTTTTTCTATGGTTATCATTATGAGTTTGGTACAGTTTGGAACAGTCCTGCAATTAGTGGTCACTATGCACTATCAAAAGTATTGGAATCTTCGGATATTGATATATTATGTGCACCAATATCATATCATGATAGAAAACTGACAGGAAGTGGTCCGGCAATGAGCTCCGTAGAAAGTGTTGCATTGGCAGGAAAAATGTGGTTGAATGAAGACGATACCCGCACTTATCTGAATACAAATTTAGAAGATGGTGCAAGATATGGCGGACTAAATAATCTGGAGCAGACTCAAGCGGTTTTACTTCGTAATGCTACACAATCGGCAATTCGTGGGTTTGGCACTTGGTGGATGGATCACGGTGCAGGAACCGGAGGTGGTTGGTTTGCAGATGCAGAACTCTGGAAAGTAATGGATCAGGTGAAAGAATTAGATAATCAAATGTTTAGCAGAAATGATTATTATATGCCAGAAATCGCTTTGATAGTCGATGAAAATAGTATGCTATATTTGGCAGGTGGCTCAACTACAATTGGTAGGGAATTGTTATATATTTCAAGATCATATTTTGCAAGAACCGGAACAACTTATGGACAATACATGATGGAAGATGCTGTAAATGGAAACATACCATCAAAATTTAAGGTGTTTTTAGCAGCATGGGCATTGAACGAAGAAAATCGTACAAAACTTATTCAGAATCGCAAAAAGGATGAAACAAGAGTTTGGTGTTATGCTCCCGGATATATTACATCTGAAAGAAATAGTCTCGATGCAATGAAGGAATTAACAGGATTTGAATTTCAAAAAATTGATATTAATACTGCCATTGTAACACCCACTGAAAAAGGAATTCAATATGGTATTAATAATCCATGGGGAATAGATCAGAAAATTACACCTTTATTTACAGTAAATCCGGATTCCTGTATTGTGCTTGCAAACTATGAAAACGGACAGACTGCGGTAGCAATAAAAGAGGGAAAGGATGGTAAAGATATTTTTGTGGGTACACCACAATTAACAACTGAAGTAATTCGTGCTTTAACAATGATGACTTCTATTAAATTTTTCTCCGAAGAGAACCTAAATGTTTGGAGTGGGGAGAAATTTTTTGCATTTCATAGTATTGAAGATGGTATAGTAAATTTAAATATTAATAATGACCATTATAATATTGTTGATGCAATAAGTGGTGAAGAATTTGGATCCAATCCTGATATTTCAATGGAAGTTAAAGCAGGAGAAACCAGATTGTTGACCTGGTATAATACAAGTGAAAGTGAACAGGAAAATGTTCCTGAGGAATTTCAATTAAAACAAAATTATCCAAATCCCTTTAATCCAATAACTACTATTGAATACTCCATTCCAAAAAAAGAATTTGTCAATGTTGATATTTATGATCTTTCAGGGAAAAAAATTGAGTCAGTTGTTAATCAGGAACAAAAATCAGGAAATTATAAAAAAGTCCGGAACGCTTCAGGCTATAGTTCCGGA
>JAOZSG010000107.1 GCA_029939785.1 Fidelibacterota bacterium
ACTTTGAGATAGAGCAGGAAGCCATAATTTACCCATTTGTAAATTTTCATTCATTAATGAGTCCAGGGCAAATGAATAACCGAGTTTATCGGCAATGATGGATTGTTCTTGTTGTGATTTTATGCCATTAAAATGATTTTGAATTTTGATGGAAAAAACATTGGCTTCTTCAAGAATTATATCATTGATTGTTTGCACAAAATCTTCAATTTTATCATTATTTATCATTTTTATACGTTTTGCTGAATGTTTAACAAGATATTCATCGTTGCCGGATTTGGTTAAAAATATATCCATATTTAAATGAACTTCGTTTGCAAGTAATGATTGTAGAAATTCTATATTGTTAATTTTGGTAGATATTTCATAATCGGGTCTTTCATCGAGAAAAGTTCTTTGAACCTGAGTAAATATATTGTTATAGGTCAGTCTTTTGGCAAAAAGATCAGGTATTGTGCTTGAGAGTTTAGAACCCCAGATATCATAGTCGGAATAGGTGATTTTTGGTCCAAAATGTCTTAATACAATCTTGCTTCTTTCATAAGTTTTTGCAATATCAGTATCATAAACAATAACAGAATAATTGAATGGTTTGTCTTGTCGAATATCTTTGTTTTCAGAATGTTGAGTATATTCAAGAATATAATAATTGGTTGTAAACACTCGTCTCGAAGCACAAGTTGTCAGGAATATTAAAATAAAAACAGAAAAAAGTATGTTTTTTTTCATTGTGATTATCCTTATTTGTTTTTTGACCTGATAAGTATTGATGGGTCTTCTGTAATTTGCCTCGAAAAATCATTTAAATAACCAGCAGTTTCTCTCAGCTCTTCTAATGTTGTTAAAAAATCAGATCTACCCTTAATTACCGTTAAATCAATATGTTTGACACTGTTTTGTATTAAAGACAAGGTTTCATTAAAGTTGTCTAAAGCCAGATTAAAATCCTGTTTAACTATCTTGTTTAAATTCATATTCTGAAGACTATCAGAAAAGACGACAAGATTGGTAATAAGTAATTCAATTTCTTTGCTGCTTATTATCTTTTGTATTTGAGCAATGGACTGATCTGCTTTTTTGCTAAATGCCAGTAATTTGTCAGTTGTTGAATCAATGTTTGCTACAACAGAAGCTATGCGGGGTTGATTTTCTTTTAATATATTATTCAATGTTGTTATTAAAGAATCTGTATTTGTTAAAATTAATTGTATTTGTTTAAGATTTTTCGCATCAGTAAATGTATTAAGATTATTTATTAACATTTCGGTTTTATCAGCTATTATTTCTGCTTTTCCTGTGATTGCTGCCACAGAAGATTTTCCCGGTGTAATGTTTGAGTTCGGTTGTAGAATCTTGGATTCGTTTGTACCACCGGTGATTTCTATTTGTTTTAATCCAGTAATACCAACAGAAACTAATGTTGCTGTTACATCTGATTTTATAGGTGTTCCTTCTTCTATACTAATTTCTACAATTACATTGTTCACATCTTTGCTGTCAAAAGTTACATCTTCAACACGACCAATATTTATTCCATAATATTTCACAGAGCTTCCTAACTGAAGACCATTGACAGAAACATTTTGATAATTAATATAGTAAAAATCGCGTTTTTGTAAAATAGTGTTACCTATTAATATTAATATAAAAGATATCAACATAAATGATGTTATAATAAAAAATATTCCAAGTCGTATTTTTTGTGCTTTGCTTATCATATTTAATTCCCGGATAGGCTAAAAATTTATTAGACTATTTAAAACTTTGTTCAGCAATTTGTATTTTTTTCTCCAGAGCAGTTTTGTCAACAGGTTTTGACAAATAATCGTCGCAGCCGGCTTTAATATATTTTTCAGCATCACCTTTCATTGCATCTGCTGTCAAGGCAATTACATAGATGTTTTTTAAATCATTATCAAGCCGAATTTCTTTTAGTGTTTGCATTCCGTTCATTACGGGCATATGCATATCAAGCAGTAATATTTTATAGTTTTTCTTACGAAGCATCTCCAAAGCAATTTTTCCATTTTCAGCAATTACACATTTTCGTTTCATTATTTTAAAATACGCTTCAATTAATTTTTGATTAGGTCTTTGATCTTCTGCTACTAAAATTACATCAGTTTCTTCTCTGGTACTAATATTATTGTAACTAACTTTTTTATCTGTGGATAAATATTTTTCTTTTGTTTTTTTGCTATTTTCTAAGGTTTTGTTTTGTAATGATTCCATCATTGCTTTTCCTTTTTTATCTACCTCAAGAGCCGTGGCAGAGTCACTGGCAATTTTTAAAGGTAAAATAATGGAGAATTTAGAACCTAATCCTTCTTTACTGGTTAAAGTTATATCCCCTCCCATTAGTTTTATTAATTTCATGGAGATTGCTAAACCCAGTCCGGTTCCTCCAAATTTTCTTGTTGTTGAACCATCTGCCTGCTGAAATGGCTCAAAAACAGCTTTTTGTTTGTCTTTCGGAATTCCAATACCCGTATCTTGAACATCAATAATCGTTTTACCTTTTTTGTAATCGCATGTAACAATAACCCCTCCATCCAAAGTGAATTTTATTGCATTTCCCGCAAGATTAATTAATATTTGATTAATGCGATGTCTGTCACCTATTATTTTTTCCGGTAAAGCCTCTGTGACATTAGTTGAAAAGAATATTCCTTTTTTCTGAGCTCTAACAGACATCATTTTTTCAAAGTGAATGAATAGCGTCCTTAAAGAAAATTCTTCTTCTATGATATCTAACTTATCAGCTTCTATTTTGGAGAAATCAAGTATTTCGTTTATCAGGTTTAGTAGGCTTTCTCCTGCACTTGAAATTGTCTCCAAATGTTCTATTTTGTCTTTGTTGGATTCATCTTCTAACAACACTTTAGTAAAGCCTAATATTGCATTCATGGGTGTGCGTATTTCATGTGACATATTTGCCAAAAATTCAGATTTCATTTTGTTGGCTTGTTCAGCAAGCTTCTTTGCTTCTTTCAGGCTGGATTGAGTCGTTTCTAGATTATTTAATGATTTTTGTAGTTCTTTTGTGCGCTCCTTAATCTTTTTTTCCAGGATTGTTTGAAGTTCTTTGCTGTTTTTTTCTGCTTCAACAATTTTTGTTATATCAATAAAACCCTCAAGCAATATGTTGTCGCCATCCATTTTTATTTGGAGTGAACTTTTTAAAATTGGAATATGTTGGTTGTCTTTTGTTAATAATAACGTTCTTTTGTTCTCTGTTTGTTTATATCTCCCTTTTATAGGCTCTTCATTTGGGTCGGCATAGATAATGGTTTCGCTAAGATTGCCAATTACCTCCTCCTTCATATCATAGTTTGCCATTTGGAGAGCGGCATTATTGATGTCTTTAATTGTATGGTCCTGTTTGATTAATATTATTCCAAAAGGAAGAAATTCTAAAATTTTCTCGAGTGAAATTTTTGCTTTAATAATTTCTTGTGTTGAAATTACTGAGTTTTTTTGAAGATAAAATTGACAATGATTTTTATTACTTAATCCATTATGAATTGCAGTAGCCATTGCATTACATGATTTGTAACCGCAACCCATACAATTAAGAATGTCTTCTTCTTTTTCCATTAACAGAGTTTTATAAATTGCATGCCTTTCATCAATTGTAGGAATGTTAATATTGTTGTTTTGAGCCAGATTTTCATAAGTTCGACTATAGAGCCCCTCTTTCCAATAAGAACTAAGAATTCGTTCAATATTACTGCGGGATGCATCTTTTTCTCTGCCGTTTTGCTGTTGATGTTGTATTTGCACTTCAACATTCCGTTGTTTAATATAATATTCTACTTCATCAACATGAAGGTTTTTTGCTATGGTTTGTGGGCCCTGATTACACCCAAATGCACAATTCAGACAGTCTATTAAAAGAGGTGTATGACTTTTTTTTATTTGCTCGTATAAACTGTTAAAATATTCGTAAATAGATTCTGTTCCTTCAAGTTGTCTTGTTTTGCCTCGAATATCTGGCATCCACCTTTCGATTGTTCTTGATAAACCTCCTGGCGATGAGAATAATACAGCACGTTCAGCTGGTTCATTGTCAAAATCTTTTTCTGAAAAATGGGCAAGGTCAATTTTGTTTTCTGAAAAATAATCGGATATAGATAAAATTGTTACATTATAATCACCAAAACCAGTTTCCTGAAATTCTCGTTTTTTTGCCGCACATGGAGATATTACAATTACTTTATAATCCTTAAATTTTGGAAAATATTCTTTAACCATTAAAATAGTATGAGTCATTGGACTATGTGATGGAGCAAGAAAGTCAAGCAGTTGTGGTTTATATATTTGAATATATGTAATGAGGGGTGGGCATGGTTGTGCTATTATAAGCTTGGGATTCTCAAGATTAATTTGATTAATATAAGACATTACAGATAATTCTGCTCCAAAACTTTCGTCGAAAACAGCTTTAACACCAAGAGATACCAACCAGCCGTTTATGTTTTTATATTGGTTTGGAAAGTTTGCGGCGATCGAGGGTGTAACAATAGCTATCATTGGTTGACCTTCTTTTATATCCTCCATAAAAACATTAAAATCATCTATATAGTATCGTGCACCATGTGTGCAGGCTTTAATACAGCTTCCACAAGCAATGCATAAGTTTTTGTTAATTGTGACAATATCACCGGTGCTATTGTTACAATATTTTACCGGACATGCTGCGATACAAGCACTACAATTAACACATTTGTCTTCATCGACTGTAATTACAGCAACAAGTTCTTTTGCACTCTTGTTTTGGAGATTATTCATTTTATACCTGATTGAAATATTGCTTTTATGTTTATTGCTTTAGATCAAATTCTCAAAAAAAATATCAAAATATGCAAGAACAATGCCGATAAATTTGATAATTTTTTTCACTTTAGTTTGGATTTTACAAATGTTTGAGAAAATTGATTTGTGTTTATAAAAAGGTAGAAATAATGAAATTTCATCTTGGTTTTACATTTTATTTGATAATTCAAACGTTCTAGAGCAGGAAATTTTTTCCTTATAATTAGCAATAAATAATTATGAATTTTAGTGCCATTGTTAGATATAGATAAACCAATCCTATTTTATATTTAGATTGTTCAATACTGTTAATAGATTTCTTCTAAAGCGATCAAATTTTAATCTTTTAAAGACAGAATTATGAAACAATTCTCCAAATTGATATTCGGTTAAATCTTTCCACTCACCAGGTGATTTTTCGAGAAGATGTAGTCTGTTATAGTAATTGATATCTGTGCTTGTGTTTGCCCACTTTTTATTATAAGGACAGACTTCCTGGCAAATATCACAACCATATAACCAATCATTCAGCCATTTACCTTCCTGGTCTGTAAAGGAGTGTTTTTTTTCAATGCTAAAGTATGAAATGCATTTGCGTGCATCCAACATCCCGTTTGGAGTGATTGCACCAGTTGGACATTTCGTAATACATTCAGTACAGGAACCACAAAGGTTTTTTGCTTTTTTTGTGTTTTTTGGTAATTCAATATTTAGAATTATCACTCCAAGAAAACAAAACGAACCAAATTCGGGTATTATAATTGTTGTATTTTTCCCTTGCCAACCAAGCCCGGCTTCTATTGCATAAGCTTTTTCAAGTATGGGTCCGTTGTCAACATAGATTTTCCCTTTAATATCCGGATTTATTTGCTGCATTTTTTTTAAAACAGTTTGTAGTTTTTGTTTTACAATATTGTGATAATCAGATCCCCAGGCGTATCTCGATATTTTAGGAGCAAGATTGTTTCTGGTAGCATCTAAATAATAATTATCAGCCACAATCAATATTGATTTTGCCCATGGAAAAACACGGGTTGTTTGAGTTCTGTTGGCAGTGTTTTGGGCAATCCATGACATTTCAGCATTAAACCCAAGTTTTATCCAATTATCTAAATTATGCTGATAATCAATTGGTAAGAGCGTGCTTGTAATGCCGTGACTTGCGAGATTTTCTTCTTTGATAATAAGTGTTAGTAACTTTGTTGATAACTTGTTTGTAATCATTAAAAATACGCTCTTACTTTCTGTATGTTAATTAGTTGTGAGAATATACTCTATACATTTATTTACTGATTTATTTGTTAAAAAACAAACAGTTATGTCTGTTATGTGGTGTTCTTGTGTTTTTAGGAAAAAAGCAAATAATTTCCTTAAACCACTGATTTTTTATCCTGTTAATAAACAAACAAATAATTTCTAAATCGCTATATATAATATTTATAGTAAAATATATATATTTTTATTAAAATTTAATTGAAAATAATATTTATTAAATTTTATAAAACAGGAAAAATAATTATGAAAAAAAATGTGCTGTTTATTTGTACCGGAAACTCTGTTCGAAGTCAGATGGCTGATGGATATTTGAGGAAATATGGAAGTAAGAAATTTAATGTTTATAGTGCAGGAATTAAACCGGCAGGTGTTCACCCTTTTACAAAAAAAGTAATGCTTGATGACCATATTGATATGTCATCTCACAAATCAAATCATGTAGATGAAATGCTTGGAATTAATTTTGATTATGTAATTGTTTTATGTGAAGTTGCTATTTTAAGTATCCCCAAATTTGATGGTGATCATAAATTAACAAAATGGTTTATGGAAGATCCGATCAGAATGTTTGGTAGTGATGAACATAAAATAAAAGCTTTTACTTATACAAGAGATTTAATTAGAGGTAAAGTAATGAATTTTGTTGAACAAGAGAGTAAGCGATAAAAATTAGAAGCTTCTCGTACAAATGCTATAATATGCAACTATCCTTTGAAAGAGATTACTAACAAGGGTTTAGTAACCAGTATAATTTATTAAGTAATAGATTGATGGAAAACACTTGATACAGTACTTCTAAAATTGACCGTGCAGCAATTAATTGCAGGCTCTTATGTCACTTTATCTATGTTTAACTTTTACAGCACCAGATGTATGAATATTGTTTTGAGCTTCACCTGAATATTCTATACTTGCTGCACCCATTGCTTTGCCTGTCAAGTTTCCGCCTTTCATATTAAGTTTTATTAATCCGGCTCCGGTAATATTTAAATCAGCATTAGTAATTTCAGAATCCATAAAGTCAATTTTTGATGCTCCGGTAGATTTAATGTCTAAATTTCCAAAAACATTATTAAAGCCATCTACTGTAGTTCCTCCTAAATATTCCGAAACAAGGTAATCTTCATTAAAATCGCTAATAGAAATATAATCTACGTCAATACTCAATAAATCTGTTAAAGTAGGAACGGTAATATCTACATCTACACTTTTCCCTGCATAACTGGAAGGTGTGGCAATTCTTAATTTGCCATTTTTTACTACACAAGTCACATTTTCAGATAAATCAGACGGAGCTGTTATGGAAACAATATATTGATCTCCTCGGGTAATTGTGACATCATCAAGTTTCCTTAAATCTATTTTTGAAAAACCATCTACTTTGTTTTCAATTGTAATAATATCTCCGGAATAATTAGTAAAATCAACATGTTTATTTAACATTACCCGAACTGAAATTAAGATTACTAATGTTGCAATTAATAATAAAGACCCGAGGGCAATTAGTAATTTATTTGATGTTTTCATTATTGTGCTCCTTCCATTTCAAATTTTTCATAGAGATTTGATATTTCGGAAATCGAAATATCAAGAAGTTTCATTTCTTTAAACAGATACGGTAATTGATTATTAATAAAATCTTTTTTGCTTATTTCTTTGGTTGTTGTGTCTCCATCTTCTGAAATAAAATAGCCAATACCTCGTTTATTATAAATAATTTTTTTGTCCTGAAGGCTTTGATAGGTTCTTGTAACTGTATTTGGGTTTACTTCCATTTCTACTGCCATTTCTCTTATTGATGGGATTCTGTCCCCGGGTTTAAATTTGTTCAGCAAAACTTGCTCACAAATATAATCACTGATCTGTAAAAATATTGCTTTATTACTATTGAATTTCATATTACACCTCATATTCTTTAAAATGGAAAAATCCGGTTATCCAGAAGAATGGAGCGAGTAGCCAGAAATATACAAGTTTTAATAAAGTAAATAAATTATTTCCAAATACCTGAAAAGAATATATATCAATATTCATAAAATTTTCCTTAAAGTGAAATGAACCATGATTTGATATAATGTCGCCAAAAATTATTTTTATCAGAATTACTATAAATAAACTAAATAAAGTCTGTATAATAAAACTGCTCAGAATAAGTTTGAAAAAATTATTCTTTGTAAAATAAATCGCGGCAAAAAAGAAAAGAGACTGGACTATGAAATATGTTTGAATGATTTCCCATACTTTCCATGCAAATGGATTAAATAGTGCTGTAGTTGATCCAAAGAACAGATTTGCAAGTAAATAAGTTACCACCGAAGAAATATAAACTGTAATCAGTGATATGGTTATGTGGCCAACATTAGAGAAAAGCAATCTACTTACATATTTTTCAAAACTCGAACCTGGTAATGTTAATAACATTTGACCTGTTTCTTTTTGGTGTAAGTCTTTAAATAGTGTAGCAGATGTAATAAATCCATTAAGCATTACTAAAATCCCTGCAAATTCAATTGCAAATACAGGTTTTCCAACTGATAAACCGGTTAATAATGATAATACTGTCACTATTCCTATAATTGCTCCTGAAGAAACCAATACCTTGCGAAAACTTGTCATAAAATCAACTCTTAGAATGTTGATAAAACGTGATAAATCAAAATAATTAGTCATTATCTACCTCCTTCTATTGTTTGGAAAATATCTGCAATTTTAGCAGGCTCGGTAGTAACAGCATTAAATAAAATTTCCAGATCTATAATTGATTCTTCTTCGTTTTTGTTTTTCCGTACTGTGTGATATCCACCAAGTCCACGTTCGCTATAAATTATTTCAGTTGGTTCTGGTTCAAATCCGGTTGTATCAAAATGAAGTTTTGATAATACTTCTTCGATACTATGATTAAAAACAACTTTACCTTCGTCAAGTATAATAATTGGATCTATTAACTTGTCCGTATCACGAACCTGATGAGTAGATACAATATAAGTTCTGTCACTATTAATGGATGAAGCAAGAATTTTGCGAAATTTACTTTTTGCCGGAATATCCAGACCATTAGTAGGCTCATCAAGAATCAACAATTTGCAATTTGTTGCGACTCCAAAAGCAATAAAAAATTTCTTTTTTTGTCCATAGGAAAAAGATGAGATTTTTTTATTTGTTTCTAAATTAAATTCTTTCATCAAATCCATCATTTGTTCATTATTAAAATTTGGATAAAATGGAGAATAATATTTAATATAATTAAAAATAGTTTCTGTCGGGGTATGAAACTCTTCAGGAACAAAATAAATTTCTTTCAAAAATTCAGGCGATCTTTTATATGCATCATACCCAAAAGCCCTGCAAGTTCCTTGATTTGGAAATCTTAAACCGCCTAAAAGTTTGAGTAAGGTTGTTTTTCCTGCTCCATTTTTACCCAACAAACCATAAATATACCCTGATTTCATTTGTAAATCTAAATCAGTGAATAAATTTTCCTTTCGATTGTATCTGAAAGTCAGATTATTTACTTTTAACATGTGTGTCCTCTTTATTAGTGTTCTACTTGTCTATTACACTAATAAGATAAAACATTCTTTTGTTTATGTCAAATGTTTTTATATTTTTTTAAAGATTGATGCAAATGGAGAAACTCACATATCAATCATTCGTTTCTTTGTGTACCTCGCTGTAATATCCAATATAGAATTTACAAGGATGAAGGAGAAAAGGTTCCGATGTTCAAATTGGATTAATAAGTGATTTTATTTTGAAATGAATATGAGTTTTTTGGTAACCTGCTGAGGGAATAGTAAATATCATGCTCTACATCATACCATCGACTTATTATAATACAGTTATTTAAAAGAATATTAGTTGATTGAGTTAAATAAGATGCTGAAATGGAATATTGACCGGTTCTTTTTTCCTGTGAAACAGATTGTGAATTTACTGATATGTTTTTTCCGAGATCAAACCGTGAATAATTATCTGTATCCTGC
>JAOZSG010000416.1 GCA_029939785.1 Fidelibacterota bacterium
ACAGCCATCAATTTTGCATTCTGAATTTCTTTTTGACCTTTTTTTATTTTCTCTGTCATCTTTTTCTCCTATATATTAGCAGACTGGACTTCATAAGGCGAATGTCAGTCTAAGCCTGATTAATAACCGAATGGAGTTCAGAATGCGGTACAATTAATATTTCTCATCATCAAGTATCCAATACCCAGCATCAATTCCCCACATATCTTGTCGGATCAGGAACACCAGCATCCCGAAATCCATTTCTCCTCAATATGCAACTATCACATTTACCACAAGCCAAACCTTCATTAGACGGATCATAACAAGTTACAGTATTCTTATAATCAACTTTCAATTCAACTCCTTTTTTAATAATATCACTTTTTGTAAGATTAATTAATGGAGTATGAATTTTAAATTTTTTATTACCAAGTCCTGCTTTAGTTGCAAGATTGGCAGTTTTTTGAAATGAGTTTATAAACTCAGGGCGACAGTCAGGATATCCTGAAAAATCAATAGCATTAACACCAATAAATATATCGTAGGCACCTATTACCTCAGCCCATGCTAATCCTAAAGAAAGAAAAATAAGATTACGGGCAGGAACATAAGTTACTGGAATTTCATTTTCTTTTACTGAATTTCCATCATTTTTTGGAACTGGGATATCATCTGTTAATGCCGAACCTCCAAACAATCCAAGATCAATATCAACTATCTTATGTTGTTTGACATTATTTTTCTTTGCTGTCTGTTTTGCAAATTCCAATTCAGAATTATTCCTTTGACCATATCGAAAACTTAATGCATAAAGTTCAAAACCTTTTTCTTTTGCTATCGAAATAACTGTTGTCGAATCCAAACCACCACTCAATAATATCACAGCTTTTTTGTTCAAATTATTTTCCTCTTTCATCATTTGGCCATACTATTTTATGCAATTGCAACTGAAATTTTACATTCAATCTACTTTCTAAAATCCATTCACATAATATGGAATATTTCAACAATTGATCAGAGCATGAAAAAAGTACCTGACATTTTTCATCTAATCTATATTGCTTAATCATTGAACTACTCCAATCAAAATCGTCTCTATTCGTAATAACAAATTTAATTTCATCATTTTGAGAAAGATATTTCAAATTGTTAAAATCAAATGAATCTGATTCTCCACTTCCCGGAGTTTTTATATCCATAATTTTTATTACTTCTTTAGGAAGAGTGTCTATGTTCTGACTACCATTTGTTTCAATAAGAACCTGATACCCATTTTTGAGCAATTCTTTTGACAGTTCAATTGATTCCATCTGAATTAAAGGTTCACCACCTGTAATTTCAACAAGTTTTGTTTCCCATTGGCTTATATGTTGAATTATTTCCTTAATTGAATAATTACGACCTTCATAATAGGAATATTCTGTATCGCAATAACTACATCTAAGATTACAACCGGTTAATCGAATGAATATACAGGGAAGACCAGCATAACCAGACTCACCTTGAATAGAATGAAATATTTCATTTATTTTTAAGATTTGATTACTCACTATATGTAACTGAATATTTTTCAGACTCCCAAACAGTTATTTGATGCATTATAATATTTTCAGGTAATTTACCCATAATTTTATGATAAAGATAATAAGCAATATTTTCTGCTGTAGGATTCTGCACTTTAAAAGCTTTAAGCTCATTTAAATTGGTATGATCTAAATCATCAATTACAGAATTAGAAATATCTTTCAACTTTTTAAAATCAAAACATATTCCAATTTCATCAGGCTTGTCAGTTTTGATTTCAACTTTTATTTTCCATGTATGTCCGTGCATATTACTACATTTACCATCATAACCAATTATTTGATGAGATGCTGCAAAATGACTATCGACTGCGATTATATACAATTTTTGTCTCCTTTAAGTTAACATCAAAAATTATCCTAATATTAACATGAAATAGTAAACTATGCAATTAACAATTAGCAATTAACAGTTTGGGAGATAACCAGCAACCAGCAACCAGCAAAAAAATCCTTTTGACCTTTTCCAAGGTTGATTTAAATTAATGTCTGTTATTTTTAATATTGATTATTTATAAACGGGGGTGCTGCTCTGAAGTAGTCGGCTGAGAAAATACCCTTTAAACTTGATCCGGGTAATTCCGGCGTAAGGAGTAAACAATGCTTCATTTTAAACAACTTTTCCTCAAAACATTAATAATTTCTGTAACTATGAATCTTTTTATAGGTTTTGTATATGCTGGCAATCATGAAATAAAAGGACAGATATTATCTTCAGATTCAAAAAAACCGATAAAATTTGCTAATATAATAGTAAAAAACAGTACTATTGGTTGTGCAACTGATGAAAATGGCAATTTTACAATAAAAATAAATAGATTTCCCATCGCACTTTTAATATCTCATATTTCTTATGAAAGTAAAGAAATATTTATCAAATCTGATGAAATAATCACCATCAATCTGAAAGAAAAAATGATAAGGGCTGAAGAAGTCATTGTGAGTGCAATAAGGGCTATCGAAGGAAAAACTCCTATAGCATTTTCAACTTTGACTGTGGATGAAATTAAAACGAGATATACAGTTGAAGATGTTCCAATGATATTAAGTTCTGAACCGGGAATTCATTCTGGCTGACATACCACAGCCGGGACAACAGG
>JAOZSG010000417.1 GCA_029939785.1 Fidelibacterota bacterium
TGATTTAAGATGTTTTGTGAAAAGACCACCCATTCCATCCAAAATCCTAAATCGTTAATCATCAATCGTAAATCAAAAAGATATTATATCACCACATAAATCCATCCCTATCATTAGCATTTCCAAAGAGGGCTTTGGGAACGAGTATAATAGCCATATTATGAAAAACAGACATAAATGTTGGTTTTTCCGAAATAGCAAAGTATCAGAAAAAATCTTCTTGACTATTAAATTTAAATTATATATGTTACCGATTGGCAAAATCAAATTAGTTATTACTGCAATATTTGTATTGAAGTTGAAAGGTGGATTTTTATGGAAATCCAAAAACACAAAACCATTTTGCTTGTTGAAGACCAAGCATTAATAGCAATGGAAACAAAGTCGGTATTAAAAGATTTAGGTTATGAAGTAGTTCTTGCACTTTCTGGTGAAGATGCTATTCAGATTATCACTAATAATCAAAATATTAATCTCATTTTGATGGAAATGGATCTTGGTAGTGGTATAGATGGTTCGGAAACGGCTAAACAAATTCATACCTTTAGAGATTTACCTATTGTTTTTTTCTCACACCACTCGGGAAAAGAATATGTTGATAAAGCAAAAATAATTACTCGATATGGATATATATTAAAAAATTCCGGTAAACATATACTGCAATCATCTTTGGAAATGGCTTTTGAATTATTTGATTTGAATCAAAAATTAAAAAATAGTAAAGAACACTTCCAAAATTTATACAATCAGGCACAAGACATGTATTTCACTATAAATACTGATGGCATTGTTATTTCTGTTAACAAATTCGGTGCTGATTATTTAGGATATACAAAAGAAGAATTAATTGGAAATTCTGTTTGGCAAGTTGTTCATAAGGATGATCTTTCATTTGTTCAAAATTATATTTCAGAAGTAATTAATCAAAACATAGAAACAAATGAGTTGGAATTTCGGAAAATATGCAAAGATGGTTCTGTAATTCATGTTCATGAAAAATTGAATCTTGTTTATAACAAAAAGGGTGAACTGGAAATACGAATCATTTGCAGAGATATCACTGAGGGTAAACTAGCAGAAAAACAAATAAAACAACGAGAAAATTATCTTATAGCACTTAACCAGGCAAAAAAAATTCTTCTTAAATCAGAATCAAAAGATATTTTTCAACAATTTATAGATATTATCGGACCTGTTTCACATGCTTGTCGGACTTATATATTTATTAATAGTTTAGATAAAAATGGTAAAATTCTGATGAATCAAAAAGCAGAATATTGTGCTGATGGAATTAAACCAGAAATTGATAATCCCGATCTTCAAAACCTGAAGTATGATGATCTGTTTCCAAGATTTTATAATGTTCTAAAAAAAGGACATATTTATAAAGGAATAATTCGTGATTTCCCAAAAGAAGAAAAAGAATTTTTAGAAATTCAAAATATAAAAGCAATTTTGATTATTCCTATAATGTCAGATAATAAATTTATTGGTTTTATTGGATTTGATAATTGTAGTTCAGAAAAAGAATGGAGTGCATTAGAGCAGAATTTTTTACAGGCGACAGCTAATGATCTTGCACAATTTATAGAAAAAAATAAATCACAAGAATTATTACTTTTAGAAAATAAACGTTTTCAAACTACTATGAATGCTATAGATGCAGTAGTTTATGTGGCAGACATGGATACTTATGAACTCCTGTTTATGAATAAGTATGCAATGAATATAATGGGTGATGTTATTGGTGAAAAATGTTATTCTTCATTGCAAAAAGGACAAACAAAGCCATGTGATTTCTGCACAAACCATTTACTGCTTGATGAAAATGGGAAGCCCAATGAACCTTATATATGGGAATTTCAAAATACCAAAACAAAACAATGGTACCAATGTAGTGATCAGGCAATAAGTTGGACAGATGGTAGATTAGTCAAACTTGAAATTGCAACAGATATTACAGAAAGTATTCAGGCAAAAGGCGAAATTCAAAAATTATTAAAAGAAAAAGAAATACTCCTAAAAGAAGTACATCATCGTATAAAAAATGATATGAATGTTATTAAAAGTTTGCTTTCTATACAGTCACGACGTATTAATAATTCGGAAGCTTCAGCAGCATTACAAGATGCAATTTCACGTGTAGAAAGTATGGGAACATTGTATGATAAATTATATAAATCAGAAAGTTATCATGATGTTTCTACAAAAAATTATCTTACACAGTTAATTGATGAAATTTTTAATCTTTTTCCTAATAGACAATCTGTTCAAATTAAAAGCCGGATTGATGATTTTAGTCTTGAAATAAAAGAAATATTTCCTGTTGGTATCATATTAAATGAATTATTAACAAATTCTATTAAATATGCATTCCCAGAGATTGAAAAAGGGCTGATTCAAATTTCATTAACAAAAATGAAAAAACATATTATACTATCATATGAAGACAATGGTGTGGGACTTCCTGAATCAGATAATGTAAAACAAATGGGTTTTGGATTAACTCTAATTGATCTTTTGACAAAACAATTAAATGGCACTTATAAAATTGAAAGAAATAATGGAACAAAGTTTATTATCGAATTTGATAAGTAAATCGTCCTGTTTGTTATTTATTATTGTGCAAGTGCTATTTTTTT
>JAOZSG010000418.1 GCA_029939785.1 Fidelibacterota bacterium
ATCAATTTCCTCAATCATATTTACGGATTTTTCAACTTCCAAATCAATAAATCCATTTTTTATTAAATCTGTTTTATTCATGTTCAACACTTCGTTAAATTATGAGTTATGAATGATAAATTATAAATTAAATACCAAATAATCATTGGCTTACAGAAATAAAACTGCAAAATAAAAAACCTTGAAAATTATTTAGTTACAAAAGTATAACAAAAGATAACAAAAGATAACATGTTATTAATACTATATTATTATTATATATTTTAAATTTAAATTAAATATGATGATAATAATGTTCTGTTGAAACTGTTATTATTTTTATTAAAAAAAGCTTTAAATTTACGTTACTAAAAAATTAAGAACACATAATTAACAATCAAAATTAACGAATAGTATTGATTATTATTAATTTATGTAATTACTAACAAATGGTTAATATCTATTGTTCTTTATAAAAAAACCTTACTTTCAATCAATTATTTGTTTATAGCTTGTTAAGCATTTCAGTATATAAATTAAAAACAAAATTTTGTTTTAATAAAGCATTTATGCATAAAGACAGTAAATTTAAAATCCAATAGTTTTTTATACAAAATTACACTAATCTAATCAACAATTAATGAACATTGAATGTGAAAAAAATAATACTTTCACATCTTAATTTATTTACATATTTAAAAAAACATTTAATATGCTTACTAATAGAATAGTTATAGGGTCAGATCATGCTGGTTTCGAGTTAAAAGAGAAGTTAAAACTTTATTTAGGAAACAAAGGTATTGAAATCTTTGATGTTGGAACGCAAAGTAATGATTCATGCGATTATCCCGATTTTGCGCATCTTTTGGCAGAAGAAATAGAAAAAGATAACTTCCAATATGGTATTTCTATTTGTGGAAGTGGAAATGGTATAAATATGACCGCTAATAAGCATCAGAAAATACGTTCTGCATTATGTTGGAATGAAGAGATATCAAGATTGGCCAGATCGCATAATGATGCTAATAATTGTTCTTTACCAGCAAGATTTATTGATGAAGAATTAGCATATAAAATTGTAGACATATTTTTTAGTACTGAATTTGAGGGTGGTCGTCACTTAAGGCGTGTTCAAAAAATACCAAAACAATAACACAAAATGTTATCAAATACTTGTAAATACGCGATTCGTGCGGTTATTTATCTTGCTGTTAATAAGAATGAGGGTAAAGTAGGAATTAAAAAAATATCTTCTGATCTTGATATTCCATCTCCTTTCCTGGGTAAGATATTACAGTCTTTGGTAAAACATAGAATTTTAAGTTCCACAAAAGGGCCCAATGGAGGTTTTGGGCTAGGTAAGGATCCTGAAGATATTGTATTGATGGATATTGTGGAAATAATAGACGGAGTAGATAATTTTGAAAAATGTGCTATTGGCGTCAAGTATTGTTCTGAACAAGAAAATCACTGCGCTGTTCATAAACAGTATTCAATACTTAGAGAGGAAATGAAAAGCATGTTTAATTATTCAAAAATTTCGGAATTGGCAGAAGAAATACAAAATAATAAGACCTCATTATTTATTTAAATCTAATATAAAGTTTAAATAGAAGTACTGCAAAAAGGCTGCCTGTTAAATCTGCTATACTATCTAAAAACTCACCACTTCTTCCAGGGAGAAAAAGTTGTATAAGCTCTATAATACTCCCATAAATAAAAGATAGTAGAACGACAATTATTATATGTTTTCCAATCACTTTATTTTTCAAGTATCCTTCTATCATTATTGTAAATGACAGGGCGGCATATAATAAATATGTGCGAGTTTATCCAAATGTGGGATATTGAAAAAACTTGATTCAGAAGAATAACTTACAGGCATCAAGCTTAATACCAATATACCAATTCCTATAATAAGGCTCAGATAATATTTTTTTATTATAGTATAATAATTCATGTTATTAACTCTGTTTGAGTGGTGTTAATTAAAAGTCTAAATTTATACATTAGACAGGATTTACCAAACACAAATAGAATGAGTTATAATAAATCTATTGAAAATATTTTAAACACTTTAAAATCAAAGACCATTAATACATGGTTTGATTTAGGCTTATTCCTGGACAAACTTAGAGAAACCAGAGAAATACCTTCAAAAACAATAGATGAATCCTATAAAAAATTTGAATTAAATATAAATAGTGGAGGTATAGCATTTATTACTTTTCATTTATCGGTTGATGGTGTAACATTTGAAATAGGAAAATACACCAGTATTTTAAGGGAAAAATATAAAAATGCAAGTTTTCATTATATTTCAGGAATATTTAAGCCCGAAGCTGAAAAACTAGTTCCTGAATATGTTAATAAATTTGAAGTGCCTGAAATACAGGGGTTTGATGATTGGAAACTCTACAAAGATTTTTATTTTACGCATTTAGAAAGGGGAAGTAAGGAATACAATAGTTTAATAATAGCTTTTTGGAAAGAGGTATTAAATATAGTTGAGGTATTAGGAACTTATATTGAAAAGAATAACATTCAAGTATTATATCTTGTAAATATATGTTCTAATCCTGGAAATGTTTCACTAAGTCTGGCTTTGGTTTTAATATCAGAGCTAATGGGTTTGTCAGTATTAAATAATAATCACGATTTTA
>JAOZSG010000108.1 GCA_029939785.1 Fidelibacterota bacterium
GAAAATGATTATCTGCTATACCATGTAGCGGAAGAAAATAAAAAAGTGAAGCGAAGAATTGATGCACTGGATGAGATAATTATCCCACGTTTAACAGCAGGCATTAGGACTATCACAGAGATTTTGAATGATGAAGAACGTGAGGAATTTATTAGAATGAAAAATATTATTGACAGGATTAAATGAATAAACAGGATAAAATTAATTTAAAACAATTTTGTAAATCCTGTCCAAGAACAAGGACTCAAAAATGAAATTTATAGGTGATCTGCATATACATTCACATTTTTCTCTTGCTACCAGCAAACAATTAACTCCGGAATATCTTGATATGTGGGGCAAAATAAAAGGAATTAAAGTAATTGGAACAGGTGATTTTACTCATCCTGGTTGGATAAAAGAACTTAAGGAAAAAATTGAGCCGGCAGAACAGGGATTGTATAAATTGAAAAAGGATTATATAGTTGACAGTCCGATTCCCAGATTTAATTCCATGGAATATGATACCCGATTTTTATTAAGTGCTGAAATTAGCAGCATTTATAAAAAAAATGGAAAAGTCAGAAAAATTCACAGTGTGGTTTTGGCACAGGATTTTGAGACAGTAGAAAAAATTCAGCAATCTCTTATTAATATTGGTGGAAATATAACTTCAGATGGTCGTCCGATTCTTGGTCTTGATGCTAAAAAATTACTTGAAATGTGTCTTGAGGCATCAGAAAATATTTTTTTTATTCCTGCTCATATATGGACACCATGGTTTTCTGTTTTGGGTTCTAAATCAGGATTTGACACAATCGAGGAATGTTTTGAAGATCTTACTCCTCATATCTCTGCCATTGAAACCGGTCTGTCAACAAATGCTCCAATGAATTGGATGTGCAGTTTTCTAGACGATTTTACATTACTCTCAAATTCCGATGCTCATTCGCCGGAAAAACTTGGTCGTAATGCTAATATTTTTAATACTGATCTATCATACAATAATATTTGCAATGCAATAAAATCAGGTTCTCCAGATAAATTTTTAGGAACAATTGATATGTATCCTCAGGAAGGAAAATATTACTATGACGGGCATAGAAAGTGTGGAGTTTTACTTAATCCTATGGAAACATTACATAATAATGGCCTCTGTCCGAAATGCAATCGCAATGTAACTGTTGGTGTGATGAATAGGATTGTTCAGTTATCTGACCGAGAGGATTTATCAAATAGAAAGAATCGACTGCCATATCATTCCATTATTCCTCTTAAAGAAATCATTTCTGAAATCGTTGATGTTGGACCAAATTCAAAAACTGTAACCAGGCAATATAATGATATTGTTAATTCTTTAGGAACAGAAAGTGAAATCTTGTTAAATCTTCCAATTGAAGAGATTAATAATAGAGCAGGTGAAATTCTGGCAGAAGCAATTCAAAGAATGCGTGAACAAAAAGTAATAATTTCTGAAGGTTTTGATGGACAATTTGGAACTATTAAAGTCTTTCAAAATGGGGAATTGAAAAATCGCAAACTGAGTTAACCACGAATACACACTAATAAACACGAATTAATTTTATAATAAAATTAGTGTGCATTCGTGGTTAAATTTTTCATTTTTTCATTAAACTGTATATACTAATCCAAATAAAAGAGGAGAGTTTGCTATTACCAAACTCTCCTCTTAGTATCATTTCTATTAAGTATTATTTTACCAAAATCATATTTTGATTTATTATGTCTGTTCCTGCATTAATTCTTAGAAAATATACACCACTTGGTAATTGTGCTCCATTTTGATTTTTTCCGTTCCAGTATAATGAATAATCACCTGCTGGTTGTTGGGAATTGGTCAATGATTTTATAACATGACCATTCATATCATAAATATTAACTTTAACATGTGCCGGTGACAAAAGAGTATAGGATATATGAGTATCAGGATTGAAAGGATTTGGATGGTTCATAACATTTGATAAAATTGTATTGTTTTCAATTTTTCTCTGTGTTTCTTCACCTTGTTTCCATGTTTCCAATAGTTCTTTTATTGCTTTCTGTATCTCTTCTCTTGTTGCTCCATCTTCACGCATTTGTTTGATTGTAGCTTTAATTATTGCTTTTTGATTCTCTGTTAGATATTTCCAATAGTTACCATGATGTCTATTATGTTCACCCCAGTTTTCAGGTAGTTCGATGCCCCATTCGGTTAATAATGCTGTTATCGCATCATGCATTTCTTCTCTTGTAACACCTGCTTCTTTTTTCTCTTTTATGAAATCTTTTAGAGTTTGAATTTGTTCTGCGGTTAATTGTTTTAATATTCCGCGAGGTATATGTATCTTGTTTCTATATCCTCTTTCAGGTAGTTCGATACCCCAACTATTTAATAATTCAACAATTGCATCATGTATTTCTTCTCTTGTTGCACCTTGTGTACGCATTTCTTCAATTAAGGTTTTTAGTTCTTGTAATTGATCTTCAGTTAATTTGTCTTTTAATTTATCCCATGGGAAATCTCCCATTCTGTGATTATCCTGATGACCTCCATGTTTTTTACCGCCTCCACGTCCATGTTGTGCCACAAGAGTGGAGGAAAGACTTATTAATACAATAAGTAACAAAGTTAAAAGTTTTTTTGATTTCATGATTCTTTCTCCTTTTTTTGGATTGTTAAAAATTTAATAAATTCAAATAACTTTTTCAAATACGGTGATTAGACATTGCTTGATAAAAAAGGTTAAAAAAAATATTGTACACACCTCATAAATCTGCTTGTACTGATCACGTAATGTCAGTATGCAAGCAGATATTTGACTATATTACTCCATTTTTTGTACAATTGGATTCTCTGACATGTAGAACAATTTTTCAAATTGTTTATTCAAAATACCGGTAGGGATTTGGAATTGCTTCGGAGAGAATAATAATGAATTACCATAAATTTCTCTATCCGAAGTTGGTTTTTTCCTTTCAGAAGAAAATCAAAAACAATTTGGAAAATTGTTCTATAAAAGAGAGTATTGTATGGCACAATATAATGAACTACCCTCTGGAGTGTATTTCATAAAAGTTATGACAAATAAGAATCTGGCTACACAGAAAGTTGTTCTAATGAAATAATACTTATAAATTATTGTATTTTAACTAAATTTTGTTAAATCTGTTCATAATAAAACAAAAAGGTGGCATATCAAGTGTCGCTTTTTTGTTATTTTGGAACTCCTGATTTGGCGTAATCAATTGTCTTAGTTTTATATCTAATTATTATCGTATTATTTTTATTATTTCTATATTTTTTCTTTGACTTTATTATTATTATTATTATTGGCAGTTAAAAGAACGTGAATTTTAAGACACATTTTTATTTAAACCGGTAGAAATAATTATTATGAGTTTTTATTCATTAAAATCTAAAAGATAGGAGGTTGTTATGCTTAAAATACCATCATAAACCTGCATGGAAATTGTATATTCATGTGGGGGAAGGAGATTATTTTTAAAAAAATTGAAAATCACAGTAAAGTGGTAAGAGCTATTAGTAAATATTAATGGCAAATTGTAATTTTAGTTAAATGTAATCATAATTTTTTTGAGGCCTAACAATGAAAAAAAATATCAACATCATAATTTTATTTTTAATTATTATGAGTACTACATCGCAAAGTTTTTGTTCAGATTTATTCTCTCCGAGTATAAAATTCGGAATAAATTTCAACAAAATGAATTTTACAAAAGATAATTCATCAAAAAATAATGAATACCCAGCTGGTTTGATTATTGGGATATCTAATGAAACAATAATAAATAGCGTATTTTTTATTTCTAATGAGATTTATTTTAAAAATGCAAAATCATCAAGAAAATATAGAGCAGTAATAACAGTAGGTACTAACTATAATTATAATATTAATTATTTGAGAGTAGCATCAATGATAGGTATTAATTTTTTTAATATTACAGACCTGTTAATTGGTCTTGATGTTGGAAAATTAACTAAAGTTGAGTTTTATATCAAATCTGGTTTTAGCCATTATGATTTAGATATTATAAATGTTAAGGATTATTCACCACAATTTGATACAGCAATATGTTTTGGAACTTCAAAAAAACTTGAAACTAGAAGATCAAAATTAATCTTAGAATTAAAATATTTAATTGGTATGACAACTTATAGAAAAATTCCATATTATCATGGAGATTTTAAATTTCAGGGATTAAACATTATTCTAGGATTTCAACTATAATATTATAAAAAGGAAATAAAATATGTATATGTTTTTTAAAATATTAAAAATAGTAATTTTATTAATTAGTTTTTCAATTACATTGTTTGGAACAACTGTAAATGATGATATGTATGTAGATGATTCTCAATGGAATCTTACAAAAATATCAATTGAAGATGCTTGGTCTATTACAACAGGTTCTAGTTCAATTAAGATTGCTATTATTGATAATGGCATAGATCTAATTCATTTAGATTTGAAAGATGATATTGTTACTGGATATAATGCAATGGATGGATCTAATAATCCGGACCATGTTTCTCATGATCTTCGTCATGGAACACATGTAGCAGGAATAGCAGCTGCAACTACAAATAATGATAGAGGGATCGCAGGGGTTGGATATAATTGCAAAATAATGCCAATTAAATGGTGCGGAGTATTGCCAGGTACACCTGCCCAGTATTTGGATTCAGATGATTATGCTGACGCAATTAATTGGGCCTGGGAACATGGTGCTGATGTAATAAATTTATCATGGGGCTGTACTATAGATTCAGATGTTACAGCAGCAATAAACTCTGCTACAACAAGTGGACGAGGTGGAAAGGGTTGTGTTATTGTTTGTGCTGCTGGAAATTTTGGAACAATTATATATCCAGCCACTCTTTCTAATGTGATAACTGTTGGTATGACAAATCAAAGTGATGGCAAAATATCTGGTAGTGGGATAGGGAGTCAATTAGATGTTATGGCTCCAGGTAATGTTAAAACAACAGATCCTACAGCATCTCGTGGAGGCCCTGGTGATTATGCTACTCCTGAAGGAACATCATATGCTGCACCTCATGTTGCAGGTTTAGCAGGTTTAATGCTATCAGCTAATAGTAATCTAACTCAAAGTCAAGTTAAAGAGATTATCGAACGAACAGCCTATGATTTAGGTGCCACTGGAAGGGATAATTCCTATGGTTGGGGCAGAATTAATGCCAAGTATGCTGTAAAATCAGCAGCTCAACAATTTACAACTTCTGGACAAATAACCCATAATGAATGTTGGTGGGGTACAGTTAATTTAACTGGAAATGTTACTATTCCATCAGGTGTTGTACTACGAATAATGTCTAATTCTAATATAAATCTTGGAGATTATAAAATTATCTTAAATGGAGGTTCTATTCAAACAGATGATTATAATGTAATCCATCCAAGAATCGAATTAAAAACAGGCTCAATGATTATTGGTTGTTATCCATCTATTACTTCTGCATTTTTGGAAGTTTCCTATGGACAATCAATTGAAGTATATGGGCCACATACATTATCAAATGATTTAACTGTTCCGACAGGTGTTGGATTTAGACCACAATCCGGATCAGAGTTAAAGTTTGCAGCCGGTAAAAAACTAATAGTAAATGGTGGATTGAGTTGTAACAATGCAATCTACACCAAATCCGGTAGTTCATCATGGTATGGCATAGTATTGTCAAGTGGAAGTAGTGGCCAGATAAATGGATCTACAATTAAAAATTCAAGTTATGGAATTAAATGTTATAGTAGTTCACCAATTATTTCAAATAGTACATTTTCCGGTAATTATTATGCAATGTACATATACAATTCTTCACCGGATTTGGAAATCACAGTAAATTGAAAACAACTATTTAAAGATAATAAAGTACATTTAATAAACTAATATATTTAATTACCAACTATATTAAAGGAAGAAATTAATTATGAAAATGTTAATGAATATTACTTTTGTAATTCTTGTGATCACATCACTCTTGATTTCAAAAGATAAAGAGAAAATTGTTACATTTCAAAAATCAGAACGATTTGAACAAACTAACATAAGTAAACATTATTTGTCTGTTATTAAAGAAGATAACTTTAAATCAACAGTAGAATTATACACTACTAAAGGAGATAAACTTTATGAAATTTCTAATGATTACCCTAGAATAACTAATTCTAAAATTATTGAAGATAAAAATTCATTAATTGTTCATTATCCAGGAAGCGAATCACGAAACAATGCAGTAGTAACATATAATCTTCAATCAGGTAAGGAAAAACTGATTGTCCGGTTTGATAGTCAATTTATAGATATTTCTTCAACAGGTAATAGTTTTATTACTTCTCGTGCTGCATTTGATAATAGAAACAGTCCCTTTAAACTCTTCGATTTAAACAATGGTCAGGAAGTATATACAGGTATTGATTTAAAATATTATGTTGCATCATGGATTGATAGTATTCGATTTGTTGTTGCACATAAGAGTGAAAGAAGTATTAAAGAAATAAAAAATAAATCAGCATATAATGAATTTCAGGAATTAATTAAGCAAAGAAGAAAAGTAAAAAAAGAAAAAAATGAAATAAAAATCAGAGAAATTAATGATAGGCTAAAAGAGTTACAGAAAATAGAACCATTAGTAAGTCCAATAGGAAGAAGAAAAACAACTAGTTTATTAATATATAATGTTGTTACTGGAGAAATAGAAGTAGAAAAATCGATATATGATAAAAATGGTAATAAAACATCATGGTCTGATATAAAATCAGATAATAAAGGTAATATTTATTTACTATATAAAAATCAAAAAAATATGAGATCAGCAATGAAATTAAATAGCAACTTAGAAACTATATGGGATAAAAGTGGTAATAATTATACAAGTTTTAGAATGATATATTATAATGAAAGTATTATAATAACAACATCACATGCAACTGGGAGTTGGATTATAGATGATGAAACTGGAAATTCAATACCAACAGATATATTTAAACAAAACAATCCTAAATTTTCTGAAATAAATTTTGATGAACTCGTAAAAAGTTCGGATTTATTTCTTTCAAATTCATCCGTTGAAGTTGATTATAAAAATCAATCTATCAAATTTCTAAGGAGTGATAATGAATAGTAGAATATGTATTTTAATTGTTTTATTTCTAATAAATATTGTGTATTCAGCAACATTCCCTGTTGGAACTGGAGATGTTGCAGATATTTCTGATCCATTTGGACCAAGAGAAAAAGAAGTAAATAATGTAAGAGTTTATGATTTTCATGAAGGTATTGATATTGGGAATGCTCCACAAGGTACGAAGGTTTATGCAACAGAAAGTGGTTATCTTGATTATATGATAGGTACAGGTGAATGTGTTCAGATTATCACTGAAGAGGACTTTGTTTTAAAATATTTACATATTAAAATAGACGATGCAATAAAATCAAAGGAAATTGGTGATTATATTCCTGAAGGATCTTTACTTGGAACTACAAATAGTGAAATTCATTTACATTTTGGATGGTTTCCTGATATTGAAGTGTATGGTACTCCGAATCCAGGAGAGGGAGATTTATATGCACATAATCCATGTGTTTATTTTGAGGAAATTGGATTTATTAGTTCTCCAGAAGCGGCAACTCTTGTTGATGAATCTGGTAATTCAATAGATTCTGATGATACTTATAGATTCCAAACATATGATATTGATGATGGCAAAGGAAAATTTTTTAAAATTGGGATACGGTCATTTAATCCTGGATTAAATATTCAAAGAATTACAATTGAATTAACGGATGCGTTTAATCCATATTTTACATCACAGTTATTAAAAAATGGTGTAAATACAGATTTTCCTTCAAATCAAATACAATATGTTTTTAAGAAAAATTGTACGATAGAACAACCTCTAGATTGTATATTCTTAGATCCAATTTGGTTTTCAAGAGACGAACCTTGTCATACTGTATATATTAAATGGTATCTTAATGAATCTAACTGGGAAAATATTGATAGGAAATCTGGTCTTAATGTCTATCTTGAATTCGGTGAAGATGGTTATGTGAATTATAATAATATTAATTTAACTGTATCAGATGAAGAGCCTATAGTTCCTGATGATCCAATTCCGGGCCAAATTAATAATGGACAACTAACAATAAACACAAGCCAAGAAGTAGATATTCGAGATCATGCAATTCTCTGGGATATGAGTATTACTACTGGTGAAGGTTACGTTAGTCTTAGGTCTACTAATTCGGGTGACTTGACTTTTGATCTTTATGGTGTCACAAACAATGGAAATATTAAATTAAATTCTATTATACATAATATTCAAAATGATAATTCTCTTCGTCATTATAAAATTAATTATCCTTCAACGGAGTTGTTTGATAATTCTGTGTTTTTACCATACGATGATTTAAGTTTTTTGGGATTTATTGAAATTAAATGTCAAGGCGAAATAATAGAAACTCTTAATAATGTGCAAATTGAATATTTTGATGGTACAATATATTTAAGTAAAACATGGTCAGGCGATGAGACAGTCTATTATGATGTTTCACTTCTAGATGATGTGATTTTAACAATAAGTTCTGGTTCTAATATTAATCTTGGATCTCATAAAATAATATTAAATGAAGGTTCTATTCAAACAGATGATTATAATGTAATCCATCCAAGAATCGAATTAAAAACAGGAAGTACGATTAATGGGTATTATCCATCCATAAGTTCTGCAATTTCTGATGCATCTAGTGGACAAACAGTAGAGGTCTATGATTCTCAAACATTATCAAATAATGTTACTATTCCATCAGGTGTTACATTACAAATATTCTCAACTAATTTAACTCTCGGATCATATAAAATTGTATTAAATGGAGGCACTATCTTGGCGGATAATTACAATAATATAAATCCAAGAATCGAATTAAAAACCAGTTCTACAGTTAATGGTTATTATCCCTCACTAGCATCTGCAATTTTTGATGCATCCAGTATACAAACAGTTGAAGTCAATGATTCTGAAACATTATCAAGTGACCTAACAATTCCTTCAAATTCTGAAATTACTTTTAATTCTGATTTCACAGTAGAAAATGGTACAACATTAACAATTGAAGAAGGTTCAATTTTAACTTTTAATGAAGCATCTGTTATATATATATGGAATTTTAAATGCACAGGGTACATTAAATGATAGAATAATATTTCAAAAATCTTCTAGTGCTAGTTATTGGTGGGGAATATCATTTATGAGTGCAAATAATGGATCAATATTAAATTATTGTGAAATAAAAAATGGTTGTGGTATAGATTGCCATAATACAAATATTACTATTAATAACTGTTACATTCATGATAATATAGGTCCCGGATGTTATTTTGTGAATACTTCAGCACCAAGTTTATCCTTTAATACAATATCAAACAATGGATTTGATGGAGTTTATTGTGACTTTGGAGCTGATATTACATTTGAGGAAAATGGAAAGTCTCAAATTATTAATAATTTTGGTAGTGGTGTTTATTCAAAAAATAGTACAGTCTGGATGGGGCTTGAGATGGTTGATATACAAGGTAAATGTAGTGTTTATGGCAATGGTGATGAAGATGTATATTCACTTAATAATTCAGTATTATATTGTGATTATGTTTGGTGGAATAACAATGCTAATCCTCCAAGTTCTTCTCAATACTATTGTGATGGTACTTCAACTTTATACAAGTCAGCCTATTTAACATCAAATCCAGGAGGCGGATCGGGTTTAGCAAAACAAATAGGTAATAATAAGCCTTTTAACCCTAAAGATATTGACAGAGATGATCCCGTTCAACTATTTCATTTAGCTATGTATTACAAGCATACTGATAATATTAAAAAAAGCAATAGAAAGTTATCTAGATATCATTGAACAATATCCTAATACTGATA
>JAOZSG010000419.1 GCA_029939785.1 Fidelibacterota bacterium
TTTAAAGACAGTACACTAAATGCTGAAGGATATTTCAAATCTCCTGATTTACAGATTTTTTCACCTATTGTGAGAATGCATAGTTTACAAGGAAGTATTGATGCATATATCAATGTATCCGGTAACTTTGTAAATCCCGATATAGAAGGCTGGGTAAATGGAAATAATATTGGAGTACCTCAGTTAAATTTTCTAAAATCAAATATTCAATTTGAATTACTGAATATTCGCGAAGATCAATATGGTGATTTAATTGTAGATGCGGAGGAGGGAAGCAGTGTCTTTCTGAAATCTAAAATACCACATTTATCAATGAATGTACGATTTAATGGTGATACTGCTTTAGTTCACTCTATAAATGTTAGTGGTGATGAAGTTAATATTGAAATGAATGGTTATTTTGTTAATTTTTCTAATTTTTATTTTAACAATTTTAAAGGAAATATAAAAAATAATAGTTTTAGTAATTTGCAGCCTGTTAACTTTAATATTAACAATGACACTCTGCTTTTATATCCGACACAAATTTTATTGAATAATAAAAAAATATCATTTAATGGAAAAACAATAAATAATCAATTACAAAATGCATTTTTTGAATTTGAAGAATTTGATATTACACCTATTAATGATTTGATTAACATTAATAATAAATTTTCAGGAATTCTTACAGGGAAAGTTGATTATAATAATTTTGGTGGGAATCCGGGAATTAATATCGATCTAACCGGTGCAAATTTACGATATGCAAAGACATATTTGAAAAAAATGACTTGTTCAGCTGAATTAATAGAAAATAAAATCATTATTAAAGAAATGGAATTAGTTGACTCTATAGATGGATATATTGAAACTACCGGTTATTTTTCATGTAATTTTCCTTTTACAATTGGAGAAAAATTTATTTCAAAGTCTGATTCAATTAAACTGGATATGGAATTATATAATTTTCAGATGAATTTCGTTAATTCATTTTTGTTAAAAAAAATAAAAATGAACGGGAATATTTATGGTGACATTTCAATAAATAATAATATAAATACTCCGGATATTAATAGCGAATTATTTATACAAGATCCAATTATTGATAAAATTAAGGGCAATACATTAAATCTTTCTGCAAAATATACAAAGGATAGATTAAAATTTGATTACATTTATTTTGCTGATAGTTATGGTGATTATACAAGTGCAGGATATTTACCACTTGATATTCAGATATTAGATGGTGTTTTTCATGTTCAAAAAGAGAAGCCATTAAATATGGAAGTATCTGTTGAAACTTCATCATTATCATTTATGTCAAAATATATCAGAAATCTTGAAAAATTAGAAGGAGATATTCGATTATATCTATTATTTACAGGGACAATAGCAGAGCCAATAAAAACAGGTAACTTATTTATTGATAAAGGAAGATTAAATATTTCTTTATTTGAGAATTCGATAAATAAAATAAAAACGAAGTGTGTTTTAACTGATAATATTTTAACTGTAAATGATTTTTCAGGATATATGTATAAAGAAGAGAATGTTGAAATTGCAAAAATTAAAGATAAAATAAAAAGTTTTTTTAACAACATATTATCAACAAGTTCTGAAAAATCCAATAAACCTAATGTAAAAGTATCTGGAACTATTGATTTAACAAAAACAACTCAACCTGAATATAATCTAAAGTTTATAGGCGATAAAATATATCTTCGAACAATATTGGCAGAACAGGAGGGAATTACATCTGCAAAATTAAAAATTACAGGAAAAGATACTGTATATATTGACGGAGAAGCGGAGATTATTGATTTTGTTTTAAGAAATGAGTTCAAATACAGAACTGAAAAATTACAAGAAAATATCAGGAAACGAAAACACAAAGAAATAAATTTACATATAATTGCTCCAGGTAATCTATATTTTCGAAATAGTCAGGTAGATTGTGAGTTAGAAGGGGAGTCCTGGTTGTTGAAATCCGGAAATAATCCATTAGCAATATCCGGCGATTTAAGAGTATTAGATGGATCTTTTTATTATTATGATTGGGAATTTAAAGATCTTGCCGGTACTATACTTTTTCGTCCAACAGAGTTAACACCAAATCTTGATTTGGAAGCCTTTGTAGATCTTTCAAAATATCTTTCTGATATAGAGGATGAAGGAGGAGTATCAAAAGATGATGAAAATATTACAAGAATTACTTTGACAGGAGATTTTGACCAGCCAAACCTGGAATTTGAATCTGATAAATATTCTCAGAGCGATATTTTGCGAATATTAACGCGTACTTATGATACCGATAGTCAATTATCCAAAAATGCAACTAGTATGTTTGGACATTATTTTCAAAGACAATTAGAGAGAAGTGTGGGAGAATTAAGTGGTTTTGATGAGTTTCAAGTAAGAACAAATGGTGAATTATTTAAGGGTGATGATTTACAACTTAGTTTTATGCTTGGCAGAAAAGTCACGGATAAACTTTACATTACTTATGAAAAAGATTTTGATAAATTAAATCCCAAAATGCAGGTTGGGTTCAGATATCGATTAAACAAGAAAAAATCCTTGAGTGGTAGTATTGATGATAATGGTTTGTTTCAAATTAAATATCGATTTAGACACCATTATTAAAAAAA
>JAOZSG010000109.1 GCA_029939785.1 Fidelibacterota bacterium
TTCTACAAGTATCAGTGCTCCTGTTATCATTCTCGATTCTCCTAATACTGATCCTTTTGGTGGTGGTGGTGATGGACTATTTACCGTACTTGATACAGTAAATATTGCTGATAATTTAACAAAGAATGTTGGTGGTATTGGTAATATCATTGCAGGAGTTGATGTTGATAATGATGGTAAAACAGAATTATACATGGTAAATGACAACTGGAATGATACAGCAGAAGAACTTGTACCTCGTATTTATAAGTATGAAAAAATTGGTCCAGAAGAATGGGAACTTGTTTGGCAGGCTATCCCACCTATCAATCTTGTTGATATGCAAAATACCTGGCCAACACTTTCACTTACCGACCTTGACAATGATGGTAAACAGGAACTTACATGGGGAGTTGTAAATAATACAGGAAACATTACAAATCCAGCCCGTATTCTTGTATATGAACATGCCGGTGATGATAATTTTGGTGTTGCGAATGGTGATGTTTGGGAACCAAATGCTTCCTGGACTATTACTGATGAAGATGGTTTAAATATTAGACCGGTTAATTGGGAAATAGTGGATATTGATAATGACGGTGTTGATGAAATCGTTTTTGCATCCAGAAAATCAGATATAACTTGTGGAATTGCTTCAGTTAATGACATTCCAGATAATGGAGATGGATCTGAAACCTGGACAATGGAATTTGAACTACCTGGTTTTGAAACATATAATGGTGATAATAAATGGGATGTTGCAGTACTTGGAAATAATGCATATTTCTTTGATGAAGTAGAAATTTCAAAAGTCAGTTGGAATGGATCTGGATATGTATATACCAGCCTTCCACCTTTACCTGGCGGAATATCTTTTGATGCTATTCAGGTATGTGATATTGATGGCAATGGTACTTTGGAAATGATTACCGGTGAATATTCTTATGGTGATGGTACTCGTAATTTATGGTTATTAGAAGAAGATGGCGATGCTTTAAAAAGAACACCTTTAGTTGATATTAATGGTGCTGAACTACTCAATGGTGGTCGTTTAATCGGTGGAGCACAAGGTGATATCGATGCTGATGGAAAAATGGATTTTGTTTTTGGTTCACGTTTTAGTGGTGCACCAAACGGTATGATTTTCCGTTTCGAATATCAGGGTGGCTCTATTGATAATGGTGCAAACTGGGAATTATCAATCATTGATAGTGCTTATGCATATATTGACCTGGCCAGTGGTGGTGTATGGAATGTAATTGAAATTGCTAACGTTGATGATGATAAAGGCTTAGAAGTACTTTATACATCCAGTTCTTCTATTCCATATTCCTCTGAATTTCCTTCTACAAGTATCAGTGCTCCTGTTATCATTCTCGATTCTCCTAATACTGATCCTATTACAGCAATTGATAATAAAATTCAGGTTGTTTCTGGCTATGAATTATCTCCTGCTTATCCTAATCCATTCAATCCTAGTACAACTATCGATTTTAAGATTCCAATTCATGAAAATGTAAGTCTTACTATTTTTAATATTCGTGGTGAAAAAGTGGCTACTTTAGTTCAAAATCAAAAACTAAGAGCAGGTCAACATTCATATATTTGGAATGGAAAAAATAGCAATGGAAACATAGTTTCAACAGGTATCTATATTTATCAGTTGAAAACACCAAACTTCAATACAATTAAACGTATGACATTTGTAAAATAAAGTGTTATAAAATATAATTCAATGAAACAGGGACACATGTCCCTGTTTTTTTTTACATGATTTTTAATCTAATCAATTCCTTGCACTGCATTCTGTATTAAATTAAATTCCCAATGTTAATAAGACAACAGGTAGTGTCATTCGCTATTTGGCGAAAAAAAAACGAAACAGAAGCAGGATAAACATAATAATCAGGATAAGAATTTTTTTTACATTTATTAGATAAATACTATTATTTCTGTCTATAAAATAGGATAAACCAAATGAATAAAATCAGAGGCTTTGAAAAAATTAGTTTTTCACAATTCCGTAATGATATCAAACTATTACCAGAAGATAAATATGGTAATATAAAGTTACCTCACAGGGCAACAACTCACTCAGCAGGATATGATATATTTGCTCTTGAAGATATTATAATTAATCCTAATGAAATGAAAACAATTCCAACTGGAATAAAAGCCTATATGCAAAATGATGAATGGTTTTCAATTCATGTGCGAAGTGGTCACGGATTCAAATTTAATATTCGTCTAAAAAATCAGGTTGGTATTATCGATGCTGATTATTATAATAATCAAAAAAATGAAGGTCATATATTCATTGCTTTACAGAATGAAGGAACCAAAACTCTTACAATAAACAAAGGTGAAGCTTTTGCACAGGGTATTTTTCATAAATATTTGGTAATTGATAATGATAGTACAAATTTATCAAGAAATGGTGGATTTGGATCAACAGATGAAAACAATATTATATGAAAAAAATAATTTATGCACTAATATACATTTTTATACTAACTAATTTTATATATGCACAAATAGCAGTGAATCAGATTGGTTATTTCCCAAAATCCCAAAAATATGTTTTCTTTACAACTCCTGTTGAATCTTATTCTATAGTTAACGACAAAACTTACGAATCGGTCTATCAGGGAAAAACAGAACTCTGGAAAAGTAATGATCCGTCAACAGGTCATACTGTTTATAGAGGTGATTTTTCTGATTTTATAAAAAAAGGAACATATTATATTCAAACTGAAAACATTGAAAAATCGATAAAATTTTCAATTGGAAATTTTGTTTATGACGAATTATATAATAAATCCTTAAAATCCTTTTATATACAAAGATGCGGAATAAAACTTGAGAGCAAATTCGCCGGTGAATTTGCTCATGATGCATGTCATTTGAATGATGGTTTTTATCATTCTTTGACTGGTAAAACAGGAACTCGGAAAGTTGTTGGTGGTTGGCATGATGCAGGAGATTATGGAAAATATATTGTAAATGGTGCATATTCCGTTGCAGTAATGCTTACTGGATACGAATTATTTCCAGCAGGATTTCAAAGTGATAATATTGGTATTCCAGAAAGTGGAAACAATATTCCTGATTATCTTGATGAATGTCAGTTTGAATTGAAATGGATGTTGACAATGCAGGATGAAGATGGTGGCCTATTTCATAAAGTAACAGAAAAGGCGTTTCAGACACTGGATTTGAAACCAAATGAAGATAAAAAGCAGCAATTTATAGTAATTAAAACAACTACTGCTACTGCGGACTTTGCTATTGTAATGGCACAGGCAGGTAGAATATATAAGCAATATGATAAAAAATTTGCTAAGAAGTGTAAAAAATCAGCTTTAAAAGCATGGGAATATCTTGAAAACAATCCAACCATTATCCCGGAAGGTGGTTTTAAAAATCCTGAAGATATTCATACAGGTCAATATGGTGATTTGGATGATAGTGATGAACGCTTTTGGGCAGCAGTTGAATTATATAGAACTTTTAAGAAAAAGAAATTCAATAATTATATCCTACAGAATATTAAAAAATTAAAACTATGTCCTGAGGAAATTACATGGCTTCAAGTTTCAGCATTTGCTGCAATAAATTATCTAAAATTTACAAAAGGCTCTGAGTGTGAAGAAACAAAAAATTATATCAAACAAGAACTGCATAAGTTTTGTGAAAAAATGTTAGCAAAACGAAATAATAATGGTTATCAGGTTTTATTAAATCCGGGTGATTACAAATGGGGATCATTACAATTGGCTCTAAATGCAGGATTTCCATTATTGGTGGGTGCTCAGGAATTTAATGACGATAGATATAAAGAAGTTGCACTTGATCAATTAAATTATGTCTTGGGAGCAAATGGGATGAATTTTTCCTTTGTAACAGGATTTGGTGAAAAATCAGCAACAAATGTACATAATAGAATTTGTTCTTTAACAGATAATTGGGATATCTATCCAGGATTCCTGGTTGGTGGTCCAAATGAAGATTTACAGGATGATATATTAAAAGAACAATTTATCAATACGACACCAGGTTTGTGTTATATAGATACTCGTGATAGTTATGCATCAAATGAAACCTGTATAAATTGGAATGCAATTCTTGTAGTGTATGCCGGATATATGAAAGGTATGCACTAAATATGATGAAACCGTAAAAAGAAATTTTCAAATTTACAACGACCTCCGCTGTGTTGTGCGAAACATCGTGAAGCATGGCAGTTAGTTTTTGACTTTTTACGAATCTGTCAAATATTACAACATAGAAAAGAGAATATATTATGAAATATGGATTTTTCGATGATAAAAATAAAGAATATGTAATTACAAGACCGGATACTCCATTACCATGGATTAATTATCTTGGCAATGAAGATTTTTTTGGAATTATTTCCAATACAGCCGGTGGATATTCTTTTTACCAGGATGCAAAATTACGCCGGCTTACACGTTACAGATACAATTCAATTCCAATGGATAACAACGGTCGTTATCTATATATTCAGGATGGTGACGAAAAATGGACTCCAATGTGGAAACCAATGAGAATTGACCTGGATAAATACGAATGCCGTCATGGACTTGGATATACAACTATTACAGGAAGAAAAAATGATGTAGAAATTACAATTACTTTTTTTATTCCCAATGGATATAAAATCGAACTTTGGAATGTATCTGTCAGGAATCTCAGTAACAAAAGGAAAAATCTCCGTATGTGGAGTTTTATAGAATGGGCTCTTTGGGATGCTTTGGATGATATGACAAATTTTCAGCGTAATTTATCTATAGGTGAAGTCGAGATTGAAGGCTCTGCTATTTTTCATAAAACTGAATATCGTGAACGCAGAAATCATTATGCCTATTTTGCAGTAAATAGAGAAATTTCCGGTTATGACACAAATCGAGATGATTTTGTAGGAATGTATAATGGACTGGAAATGCCAAATGTTATAAAAACTGGTGAATGCAAAAATAGTACAGCTTATGGTTGGGCTCCAATTGGTTCACACCAGATTGATATGGACATTGAAGCCGGTGGTGAAGAAAAAATGACTTTTATGCTGGGCTATGCAGAGAATGATAATGACAAAAAATTCATTGCCCCAAATGTGATTAATAAAATTGAATTCGATAAAATATATACAATATTTAAAGATACAAATAATGCTGATAAAGCTTTAAATAAACTGAAAGCAAAATGGGAAGAATGGCTATCAATCTATCAGGCTGAAACAAAAGATACTCAAGTAAATCGTGCAGTAAATATATGGAATCAATATCAGTGCATGGCGACTTTGAACTTTTCAAGAGCAACCTCATTTTTTGAATCTGGAATTGGTAGAGGAATGGGATATCGTGATTCAAATCAGGATATCCTTGGCTATGTTCATTATCAACCTAAAAGAGCTCGTCAAAGAATTTTAGATATTGCATCTACTCAATTATCTAATGGTACTTGTTTTCACCAATATCAGCCATTGACAAAAAAGGGTAATGCCGAAATTGGTGGTGGTTTTATGGACGATCATCTGTGGTTGATCTTATCTACAACTGCTTATTTGAAAGAAACTGGTGATTTCACAATTCTTAACGAAAAAATCGGATATGCAGATATTGATGAGAAACATGAAACTCTCATGGATCATTTAGAATTGTCTATTAATTTTACAATGACAAATTTAGGACCTCACAGCTTACCATTAATTGGTCATGCAGATTGGAATGATTGTTTAAATTTAAATTGTAATTCTGAAACTCCGGGTGAAAGTTTTCAATTAGCACAAGATTCTGGTGACAGCAAAACTGCTGAATCAATAATGATTGCCGGACTTTTTTGTCGTGCATGTGATGATCTTGAATCAATTTATAAAGAGTTGAAAAAAGATAAATTAGCAACCGAAACAGGCAGAAAAGCAGAAAATATGCGACAGACAATCTACAAACATGGATGGGATGGTAAATGGTTTAAACGTGCTTATGACGGTAATGGAAATGTTATCGGATCTAAAGAATGTGATGAAGGGAAAATTTATATAGAAAGTCAAGGTTGGTGTATTTTAGGAAAAGCAGGTCTTCAAAATGGATTTGCAAAAAAAGCATTAGAAAGTACAAAAAGATATCTTTTCGAGCCAAATGGCATAAAACTACTACAACCAGCATATCAGACCTATCACAAAAATCTGGGTGAAGTAAGTTCTTATCCTCCGGGCTATAAAGAAAATGCAGGTATATTTACACATAATAATACATGGATTCAGATTGCTGAAACTTTAGTCGGTAATGGCGATCAGGCAATGGAATACTACAAAAGTATTCTACCTTCATCAAAAGAAGATCAGATAGACACTTACAAAGTTGAACCTTATGTTTACAGCCAAATGACAGCCGGATGTGACGCTCCAACTCCCGGTGAAGGTAAAAATTCATGGTTAACCGGAACAGCTGCATGGTCCTTTGTCGCAATTTCACAAAATATTCTTGGTGTTCAACCTGAGTTTGAAGGTTTAAAAATTGATCCTTGTATTCCAAAAGATTGGAATGAATTTAAGGTCTATAGAAAATTCCGAAATACTACTTATAATATTCTGGTAACAAATCCGGATAATATTTCCAAAGGCGTAAAATCTATAGAGGTTGATGGAAAAACAATCAAAGGAAATATTCTACCAATTTTCGATGACAATAAGGTCCATAATATTAAAGTTATTATGGGAGAGTAAATATGACAGAAAAAAAATCATCAAACACAAGACGAATTTTTTTAAAGAAAAGCATACTTGGTCTTAGCGGAAGTTTTCTTTCTTTATATCCACTAACTGCTAAGGGATCAAAAAAGAAAAAACCTAATATTCTTTGGATTGTAAGTGAAGATAATAGTCCTTTTCTCGGTTGTTATGGTGATAAAAATGCAACAACTCCAAACATTGACAAACTTGCCAGTGAAGGTATTATTTTCGATAATGCTTTTGCTAATGCTCCTGTGTGTGCTCCAATGCGTAATACTATTATTACCGGAATGTATGCTAATATACTCGGCTGTCATAATATGCGAAGCAACTTTAAAATCCCCAAAAATATCAAATTTTTTCCACAATATTTAAAAGAAGCCGGCTATTATTGTACGAATAATATGAAAGAAGATTATAATACAATTAAACCGGATAATGTTTGGGATGAATCCAGTAATACAGCACATTATACAAAAAGGAAAAAAGATCAACCCTTTTTCGCAATATTTAACACAAACCTAAGTCATGAACATAAAATTCATTTTAATGAATTAATTGATATAGATAAACTTCAACACAAACCGGAAGATATGAAACTTGCTCCATATCATCCGGATCTTCCTGAAATGAGACATTGTTATGCAAACTATTATGACTATATTACAAAAATGGACAAAAAAGTTGGTGAAATTTTAAAAGAACTTGATAATAATGGCGAAACAAAGGATACAATTGTATTTTATTATTCAGATCATGGTGGAGTATTACCTCGAAGTAAACGTTTCATTTTTGAGTCCGGAACAAAAATTCCATTAATAGTCAGGTTCCCAAAAAACTATAAAAATCTTGCTCCCTCAAAACCAGGAACACATAATAACAGATTGGTTAGTTTGATAGACCTGCCGCCAACACTTTGTAGCCTATTAAATATTCAAATTCCTAAACAATTTCAAGGTCATGCATTTTTAGGAAAACAAAAATCAAAAGAACCTGATTACATTCATTTTTTCCGTCAAAGAATGGATGAACGGTATGACATGATGAGAGCAGTAAGAGATAAAAATTTCAGATATATTCGTAATTACATGCCTCACAGAAAATATGGTCAGCATATCTGGTATCTATGGCGTTCTACTGCTACTCGTGCCTGGGAAAAAGCTCATAAAGAAGGCAAATGTAATGAAGTCCAAAGTCGTTTTTGGAGTTATAAGAAACCAGAAGAATTATATGATATCAAAACTGATCCACACAATATCATTAATCTTGCAGATGATCCTACATACAAAGATGTTTTATTAAGAATGCGTAAAGAACATAAACGTTGGATCAGAGAAAATTATGATGCCGGCTTCATTCCCGAAGGGATAATGAATGATGAGTCTAAATTTAGCACAATCTATGAAATGACTCATAAAGAAAATTTCCCAATGGAACAGATAATAGAAACAGCCGAAATAGCATCCGGTAATAATCTAAAATTTTTACCCGAATTAATTACACAATTATCTAATAAAGAACCTACAGTAAGATATTGGGCTGCAACCGGATGTGCAATTCTTGGAGCAAAAGCAAACAAAGCAATGCCAAAATTAAAAGAATTATTAAATGATCCTGTTGCTAATGTTAGAATTTCATCTGCAGAAGCACTTTGCAAAATGGGTTATAAGCAAAAATCTCTGGATTTACTTGTCAGGGAGATGAAAAATGATAATCCAAGTGTTCAACTACATGCTTTAAATGTTCTTGACGCTCTTGAAGATGATGCAAAACTAGTACTAAAAGATATTATTTCCTGGGTACCATGGGCAAAAGATACTGATGTATATTTTCACCAGGTCTTTACGCAATTGATAAAAAAATTAAAACCAGGTTGGGATGATTATATTGTTTGGTAATTTTTTAGGTTTTTAATATAATAAGTTTAACTCTTTGTTTAATCTTCAAATTATGTAATTTTTTAAGCACCAGATGTGCGTACCTATTTGTAGAATAATGGGTTATATAATGTATTAAAGCACCTTTAGGTGCGACTCTACTGATAATAATGCAAAAAAAATCATTAAGATTTGAGAAAATCAAATATATCCTATATATTATTAATCATTAACTAGCAATTTGCATAACATACTATGATTAACAAAATTTATTTAAAACTACAAGATATAATATTAGGTCAAAAAAGATCAGAAGACCATAATTTACAATTTTGGCGTGAACAAGTATTTTTAGCCATATCTTTAAGTATGTTATTTTTCGGTTTTTTCGCTTACATATTCAGTATATTTGCAGCTTTCAAACAGAACTTAATATTTGTATTGGTCTTTGATACTATACTTTATATAGTTGCAATTTTTGTAGTTTTCAATAACAAAATTACTATTCATAAGAGGTCACACTTTTTCTTTTTTCTTCTATATCTTATCGGTGTTATTATGTTAATCGATCTCGGAAAAGATGGAGCAGGATATATTTGGTTATTCAGTTATTCAATAATGACCGGAATAATGCTTGGATTACGAGCTGCAATAAAATCTTTTATAATTACTTTTTTCACACTAATAATACTTGGAATTATTTTCGTATATTATCAATTTGGTTCCTCACCATTGAGTCAATATGATTTGTTAGGATGGATTGCACTCAGTTTTATTTTTTTGTTTTTAAATGTTTTAATGACAATGTCAATTGCTGTTATTGTGAGAGGATTAACACATTCTGTTACAAAACAAAATCAACTTACACTTAAGTTAGTCAAAGAACATGACGAACTTTTAGAATCAAACAAAAAAATAAGAAAAGAAGTAGATCTAAAAAAACAACTCCAGCAACAATTATATCAATCCCAAAAAATGGAAGCAATCGGACAATTAGCCGGAGGTGTAGCACATGATTTCAATAATTTACTTACGGTAATTCTTGGTTATTCGGATATGTTGTTACAAGATAGAAATACCCCCGAGAACTTACGTGGATTCATAAAAGAAATATTGGACTCTGGAAACAGAGCCTCAGATTTGACGCGACAACTTCTCGCATTCAGTAGAAAACAGGTCTTGAAAGTAAAAATTATGAATATAAATGACGTTGTCAATACTATGGAGAAAATGCTAATCAGATTAATTGGTGAACATATTGATCTTATTTTTAAATTGGATAATGATACAGGCTATATTAAGGCAGATCCGGG